>DFBD01000249.1 GCA_002367255.1 Rhodobacterales bacterium UBA3089
TCGAACGAGACTTCTTATTACGGCCCCGTCACCAGCCCTTGGCGTCGCGAAAACGACGACGCGGCATTGACACCGGGCGGTTCGTCCGGTGGTTCAGCGGCGGCGGTCTCGGCTGACCTTTGTCTTGGTGCAACCGGCACAGACACAGGCGGTTCCATCCGTCAGCCTGCCGCATTCACGGGTATCGTAGGCGTTAAACCGACATATGGTCGTTGTTCCCGCTGGGGCGTGGTGGCGTTTGCCTCTTCGCTCGACCAAGCGGGTCCGATGGTTAAAACCGTTCGCGACTCGGCGATTATGCTGGAGGCCATGTCGGGTCACGACCCCAAAGATTCCACCTCGGCCGATCTGGCCGTGCCGAATTTCGAGGCGGCGCTAAGCGGTGACATCCGTGGCAAGAAAATCGGCATCCCGAAAGAATACCGCGTTGACGGTATGCCAGCGAAAATCGAAGCCCTTTGGCATGAAGGCGCCGAAAAGTTGAAAGCCGCGGGTGCGCAGATCGTCGATATCTCGCTGCCGCATACCAAATACGCCCTGCCCGCCTATTACGTGATTGCACCAGCCGAGGCCTCCTCGAACCTATCGCGTTATGACGGCGTAAAATACGGCCACCGCGCCAAAATCGGCGCTGGCGAAGGCATCACCGCAATGTACGAACGCACCCGCGCCGAAGGTTTCGGCACCGAGGTTCAGCGCCGCGTAATGATCGGCGCTTACGTTCTGTCGGCTGGTTTTTACGATGCGTATTATATTCGCGCCCAAAAGGTACGGACCCTAATCAAACAGGATTTCGAAAAAGTCTTCGCCGACGGCATTGACCAGATTCTGACGCCTGCGACCCCAAGCGCAGCCTTCGGTTTGGGTGAAATGGAAAATGCCGACCCGATAAAGATGTACCTGAACGATGTGTTTACCGTGACCGTAAACCTCGCCGGATTGCCTGGTGTTTCGGTTCCGGCAGGCCTCGATCACCAAGGTTTGCCACTGGGTTTGCAGCTGATCGGGCAGCCATGGGGCGAAGCTGATATGCTGAATACCGCCTATGCACTGGAACAGGCTAGCGGATTTGATGCCAAACCTGCTAAGTGGTGGTAATATTATATCAAAGGATATTCCATGCTGAAAAAATCTGCTTTGTTGGTCGCCGGACTGACCCTTACCGCATGCAGTGACGAACCAGTTGGCGGTGTCGGATATTTCGACGTGGTCGAGCCGACATTATATGTAAGCGAACCCGTAGCATTGGTTCCGGTTGCAAGCGAACAGCCCGATATGACCGCTTCGCTTAGCGCGGCGGTCGAAGAAGCGATTGCCCAAGGCGAAGCAAGCGACACACCTGCAACCGAAGAAACGCCCCCCGAAACGCCCACACCAGAACCCGTGGTCGAAACCGCAGCTATAAGCACAGATGACGGGACCTTGAACCTGAACATCACCTCGCAAGAGCAGCAAAAAATCGAACGCGACAAGGCCGCGATCCTTCTGGAAGCGGCGCGTGCGGAATATGTCATCATCGAACCGGGGGCTTTGCCCAACATCGTGGCCGGCGTAAACATCGCGCTTTATGCGCGTGAAACAACCAATAACGTCGGTGAAAGACTGTATCGTCGTCCCGTCATAAAAAGCCGTTTCTCGTCAGCCGAGTGCAACAAATTTGAAACACCTGACGAAGCCCAGCGGTACTTTCTGGCGAATGATGGGCCGGAAAAAGACCCGCTAAATCTAGACCCTGACGGCGATGGTTTTGCCTGCCACTGGTCACCGGATTTCTACCGTTCGTTAAGATAATAAAAAGCCCCGTTATTGCGGGGCTTTTCAATTCAGGTATTAAATTTTCAGCTCGCCCGCGCTTTGTCGCCCGTCGCGCCCCTCGATCATTTCATATTCGATCGGTTGTTCATCCTGCAATCCTTTAAGTCCGGCTTCTTGAAGTGCCGTAATGTGGATGAAAACATCTTTGCCGCCATCTTCAGGTTGGATAAATCCGAAACCTTTTTCGGCGTTAAACCATTTAACAATTCCTTTTGCCATCTCTGACTATTCCTCCGTGGTGTTTACCCAAACGAACCTGTCGGGCTTGTAACAGGGTAAACGTTATCAGATATGACGAATTGGCGCAAATAAAACTGATTATTGCAAGAATTCCCCCCACTCCGTTCATCCCATTCGCTGCTTTTTTGAAATTTTCGAAAGATTATAGAGGATTACAGATTCCCTACTGGAAAGCATGCGCCACTGGTAATATGTTACGGGTTAACAAAACATTACGTTGACCGGGACAGGAGGGGCCTTTGTCCGCTAACACCTTGCAATGGATAGCTTTTGCGGTTCTCATAGCCGTAATCTGGACTGTCGCCTATGGCGCATTCGGTGACGGAATTTCCTTATGAGCCAGAAATTTGGTGGCAAATACAGCCCAACTGACGCAACGTCAGGTGAAAAAAACACGCGCGTAAACGCATTTCGTGATCGCCGCGTGGCGCCCTCGTTCTTGCGGGCGAACTTGTTGTTTCTTGCGCCTTTGCCTTTGTTATTCAGCGGCATTGGCGAACTTCGTGCAGGTGACGCCCTTGGCATGATCGGCGAATTCGGGGCGCTATCCATCTTGCTGTTATCTGCATGGTTGTTGCGCGAAGGCATGAAAGCCGAAGCCGAATTTGAGGCCCGCAAAATCGCCCGTCCTCCGGCAATTCCGCGCAAGGCGTTTGCCGCCGTTTTATCCGGCATCGGTGTGTTCACGGCCGCATCACTGGGTTGGGGGCAACCGATGATTAGCGCCGCTATATTCGGTGTATTGGCCACTGGTGCCCATGTGTTTTCCTTCGGGCTGGACCCAATGAAAAAGAAGGGCATATCCGGCCACAACGCCTTTGATAACGAACGTGTCGCGAAGGCTATCGAGAAGGCCGAGGTAACCCTGGCCGAGCTTCACGAAGCCGCCGCACGTTTCGACGACCGTGCATTGGAGGCCCGTATCGAACGCCTAGGCGCATCCGTGCGCGAAGTATTCCGCGCAGTCGAAAATGACCCGCGCGACTTAACCCGCGCCCGCAAATTTCTGGGCGTGTATCTGACCGGCGCGCGGGATGCGACGGTTAAATTTGCGGACCTGTATTCCCGCAACAGATCAACTGAGGCCCGCGAGGATTACGTGACGCTAATCAGCGATCTGGAAGTTAGTTTTAACACACACCGCGAAATGCTTTTGCTTGATGACCGTCAGGATTTGGACATCGAAATCGAAGTGCTACGTGATAGATTACAACAAGAAGGGTTAAAAACCCGCTAAACGAGGAGACACATTATGTCTGACGAAATACGCGCCAAAGCCGAAGCCGCCTTGAAAGGCGCTGAAGCCATTACCGAAACTTTGCTGCCAGAGGCCAAAGGCGAATTGATCGTGATTGGCTCGGCTTCCTCCGAAGAGAAAGCCGCCATCGACACCCGCATGGCAGAGCTGGACATGGACGACACACAGTCCATCATCCGCTTCGGTTCCGGTGCGCAAGCCGAATTACAGGTTATCAGTCAGGAAATGCTGGCAGGCGTTCGCAACAAAGACGTCGGTCCGGCTGGCAGCAGCTTGCGCGACATGGTTTCATCCATCCGAGGTTTCTCGATTGACGAACTGGACCCGAACCGCAAGCAAAGCTGGTGGGAACGTCTTATGGGCAGAGCCAAGCCAATGGCGCAGTTCATGGCGAAATACGAAGATGTACAGGGCCAGATCGACAACATCACAGATGAACTGCTGTCACACGAGACAATCTTGCTGAAAGACATCAAATCGCTGGATATGCTATACGAAAAGACCCTCGATTTCTACGACGAACTGGCGCTTTATATCGCGGCGGGTGAAGAAAAAATCCGTGTTCTGGATACAGACGACATTCCGGCAATGGAAAAAACGGTTGCCGACGCCCCCGAAGGTGACGGCGTTATTCTAGCACAGGAGCTGCGTGATCTACGG
>DFBD01000086.1 GCA_002367255.1 Rhodobacterales bacterium UBA3089
CGCAACGCGGACCATGTGTTGATCGACACGGGCGGCGTTGGGTATATCGTTTATTGTTCCGAACGGACGCTGGCAACGATGCCTGCGGCGGGCGGGATGGTGTCCCTTTATACCGAGATGGTCGTGCGGCAGGATTTCATGCAGCTTTACGGGTTTCCGACGATTGCCGAACGCGAATGGCATAGGTTGCTGACCTCGGTTCAAGGGGTCGGGGCGAAGGCGGCGTTGGCGATCTTGGGAACGCTCGGGGTTGAGGGCACGGGCCGCGCGATTACGCTGGGCGATGTCGGGGCGATCAAGGCCGCACCGGGGATTGGCCCGAAGATTGCGCAACGGGTTGCGAACGAGCTGAAGGGTAAGGCCCCCGCGATTATGGCGCTGGGGGCGTCGGGGACACAGGCGGCAGTGGTGGACGACGATCTGGTGATCGAGCCGGTGAAGGCAAAGGCCGTTGCCCCTGCCCCGTCAGGAAGTGCGGCGGCACAAGCGGATGCCCTTTCGGCGCTGGTCAATCTGGGCTATGGCACGGGTGACGCGGCAAGTGCTGTGGCGGAGGCATCGGGACTGGACTCCGAGGCAGATTCATCTGGTTTGATCCGCGCCGCATTACGGCTTTTGGCACCGAAGGGGTAATTGATGGAACCGGATCAGGATTTGCGCCCACAAGAGCGCCCCGGCGATGCGGATCGTGCGTTGCGCCCGCAGACGCTGGAAGAATTCATCGGCCAGCGCGAGGCGCGGGCGAATTTGCGGGTATTTATCGAAAGCGCACGGATGCGTAGCCAGGCGATGGATCACACGTTGTTCTATGGCCCTCCAGGGTTGGGGAAGACGACGCTGGCACAGATCATGGCGCGGGAGTTGGGGGTTAACTTTCGCATGACCTCGGGTCCGGTGCTGGCGAAGGCTGGTGATTTGGCGGCGATTTTGACGAATTTGGATGAGCGCGACGTGCTGTTCATCGACGAGATTCACAGGATGAATCCGGCGGTCGAGGAGATTTTGTATCCGGCGTTGGAAGACTTTGAACTGGACCTTGTGATTGGCGAGGGGCCAGCGGCACGGACCGTGCGGATTGATTTACAACCCTTCACACTGGTGGGGGCAACGACGCGGTTGGGCCTTTTGACAACGCCCCTGCGTGATCGTTTCGGAATCCCGACGCGGTTGGAATTTTACGATGTGGACGAGCTGGTGCAGATCGTTGATCGGGGCGCACGACTGATGAACGCGAATGCCGATGCTGGTGGCGCGTTAGAGATCGCGAAAAGGTCGCGCGGGACACCGCGGATTGCGGGGCGCTTGTTGCGCCGTGTCGTGGATTTCGCGATCGTCGAGGGCGACGGCAAGGTGACCGCCGCGCTGGCCGATATGGCGTTGACACGGTTGGGGGTCGATCATCTGGGGCTCGATTCAGCCGACCGGCGGTACCTGCGACTGTTGGCCGAGAATTATGGTGGCGGACCGGTGGGGGTTGAAACCATCGCTGCGGCATTATCCGAGGCCCGCGACGCGATTGAGGAGGTGATCGAACCTTTCCTCTTGCAACAAGGCCTGATAATGCGGACGCCACGCGGGCGAATGCTGGCGGCCAAAGCCTGGAAACATCTGGGGTTGGCGCAGCCACGAACGCCCGACCAAGTTGATTTATTCAAGGAATAACAAATGTCCGAAACCGCGTTTACAGCCGCTGAAATCGAAAACATGTTCACCAACGAGGGGCGCTATATTTTTGCCCGTTGGAGCAGGCCGATTGCCCCTGTGGTATTTGGCACTGACGATGCATCGCTGGCGGTTTTCAAGGATGCCTTTGCAACGGTGGCCAGCCTTGGTGACATGCATCTGGCGGAAACCGACCCCGAGCTGGGCGCGAATTTTCTGGTGTTCCTGTGTTCCGACTGGTCTGAAATCAAAGAGGTCCCCAATCTGGATCGCCTTCTGGCGAACATTGACGGGCTTGTCACCGAACTGGATCGCACGGGGGCCAACCAATACCGCAGTTTTGCCTTTGACCCCGAGGGCGCAATCAAGCTTTGCGTTTTGCTGTTGAAATACGACGACGACATGGCAAAGGTTTCCGCGCAGGCCTTGGCAACCAGCCAAATGGCGCAGGCGATGTTGCTGTGGTCCCCTTCGGCGTTTCTGGAAAAAAGCCCGATCGGGATTATCGAGGCGAATAACATGGCCATCGTGCGCCCCTCCGTTGCGGCGCTGATACGGGCGGCTTATGACAAAACCATGCCGGATACGGCGGGCGACACCAGTCATGCGTTACGCCTGGAGGCGCGGGTTACGCAATTGATGGGCGACGAAAGTTAACCCATACTGCCCGCATGGGTAAATCAACGAATGTTCGAACTGGCGGAATATCTGTTCTACAAACCGTATACCCTGCTTGACCGCGCAGGCAACGGCGCCGACGGCTTTGCGCGTTACCGCATCGGGCTGTAAAATCCCTATGCCGTTAAAGGCATAACTGCTACGCTTATCTCGGCCCTCCAATCGGGGGCCGAGATTGTATGAGGGTTGGGATGAAGACGAATAGAAAGCTGGCGGATTTTGGCAAGCTGACGCGGGCCGAGCGGCAGATTGTTAATGAGATTGATAGTGGTCAATTAATTGAACTTGGCGATGGCAAACTGCCGCCGGAAAATGCTGGTGGTGACCGCAAAGTCAGCGCCGAATTCATCCGATACCTCGCGCTTGGCGGCTGTGACGCCTGCAAAACCCACGAAAAAGGTTTGCAAATTTCCGGGGCGCTGATCGAAGGTGTTCTCGACCTGGAAGGATGCAGCCTGGGGCGAGACCTTGCGCTATTCAAT
>DFBD01000263.1 GCA_002367255.1 Rhodobacterales bacterium UBA3089
TGAAAATTTGGTGCGGGCGGTGGGCAATGAATTCCCATATCTTGTGCTATCAAGTTATCGCATTTCGTTGTGATTTCCCTGAATTCCCTTATTTTATTCATTTCAATTAGACGCAAGTGGTTTCATACTGTCTCAGCCCATACTATATGTAAGGGTGGATATTAGGGTGGGCACATGCGGGCACTCCACAAGTTAAACGCTGTAAAGGTTCGGAACGCTGCTCCGGGCAAGTACTCGGATGGTGGCGGACTGTGGCTTTACAAGCGACCAGACGGCGGGGCGCAGTGGTTCCTGCGGATCAGTATTCACGGTCGCCGCCGGGAAATGGGGCTGGGCGGCGTTCAGAACGTTTCCCTTAAGGAAGCTAGGTCTGAAGCGGAGAAATGGCGCTCTGTTGCTCGGCAAAACAAGGACCCGATCAAAGAACGCGAAAAGTTGCGGCGCGAAGCTGCGCGGGCCGATCACCGTTTGGCCGATGTCGCGGTCGAAGCATTTGATGCCCGCAAAGCTGAACTTAAGGGTGATGGAAAGGCAGGGCGATGGTTTTCCCCTTTGGAACTTCATGTGCTGCCAAAGTTGGGGCGTGTGCCTGTTGAGGAAATCGACCAGCGGGATATCAAAAACACCCTTGCCCCTATCTGGCACACAAAATCTGACACCGCGAAAAAGGCGATGGACAGGTTGAAAATCGTTTTACGATACGCCGCCGCTGCTGGTCTCGACGTTGATTTGCAGGCCACCGACAAGGCAAGGGCCTTGCTAGGCAAAAGCCGTCACGTGTCCAAGCGTATCCCAGCGCTTCCATGGGCGGAAATTCCGGCCTTCTACGATAACCTGTCTGATGGGACGATTACGCAACTTGCGTTGAAGCTGACTATCCTAACGGCCTTACGGTCAATGCCAGTCCGGTTTGCCAATCTCAAGGATATTGATGGAGACACATGGATAATCCCTGCAGAGTTCATGAAATCTCAGCGAGGCCATGAGTTTGAATTCCGCGTTCCGCTATCGGATGAAGCCCTGTCGGTCATCGAGCAGGCCAGGCCCTTCGCCCGCGACGGTTTTCTTTTTCCCAGTGTTCGGCGCGGTGTCATTTCCGACGCGACCATGAGCCGATACATGGAACGGCTGGGCATGGATGCGCGACCACATGGGTTTCGATCCAGTTTTCGAACCTGGTGCGCTGAGGCAACTGATACCCCGGAACAGGTTGCCGAAACTGCCCTTGCCCATACGGTAGGTTCAAAAGTTGAGCGGGCGTATCGGCGTACGGATTTCTTGGAACAGCGCCGGGCGCTGATGCAGCGCTGGGCCGATCATGTGACAGGCGGTACAGGTCACGTTGTAAGGATGGTCAGAGATGATGGGTGACGCCGAATTTCATCCAAGCCTCTGCATTCAGTCTTTGGGCCGAGGCAAAGATGATGATCGCAAAAAAAGGCGCACAATCATTCCGCGCTGGATACAAAGACAACTACCAGAAACCCAAACCATTCTTGCCCGCGCACAACGGAGGCCAAGCCCAACGCCTTTAGATTTCGGTTGGTATTGGAATGTAACGGATGATGTGGCGTTTGTAACATCTGAACTCATTCGGAAAGGTAGAGTTTTCAACGCTTGGGATACGCCGCAATTTCAAGCTGTCGAGTGGCTGACTGGCGGGAGGCGTTTGCGATTCCCCCCATTTCTTGATGATGCACTTCATGGCACGTTTTTTAGGATATTGGCAATCGATATCCTATGTCGGGAGCCAGTTCTCGCAGGTGACATCGCTGACGCAAAAGAAAGAGTTGAAAAGGCGACCGAGTTGACCGCGCTTGCGGCAGACGAGCTGTTTGGAATGACGCAAGAAGTGCAGGATTTCCTTCATAACCTTCCACCTTCGGTCTCTGTTTCATTAGACAATCTTAATCGTGCGCAGAGTGAACTATCCTTCCAACTCGGGGGCATTATTGGCGTTTTCAAGGCTGATCTCGCGAAGCGAAAAAAGTTCCACGAAACATTGACTGGAAAACTATCTTCGTCCCAATCAGGTAGGCCGTCGAATTGGGTCGCAGAATTCGTTGCAATCCAAGCAGTCGACATTTACCGAACCGCGATATCCGGCCCAATAAACAGATCAGATGAATCAAAGCGGCCCTCATTCAGGGTATTTTTAGAACGGTTTGCGGAAGGAATTCCCGACGCCATGCGCGCAGATACAAGGCGGTTAGCGCGCTCAATCTGGGGAAAGGGGTACAAAGGAACCCCTTTCGCGCCAGTGAGCGACTGAACTCCCAGAGGGGGCAAAACACCTCAAATGCAAAGTCTTTTGCCCTCATGATTGCATCAAACTAGCAGGATAGTTCCCAACTCATCGCAACCAACGACAACTATTCGCGAGGTGTTGAAAATGACTATCACAGATCCTCTGATCAAGGACAAAGAAGGAGCTGCCATAATCGACTCTTCCGTCGCCACATGGTGGAGACGAGTGGCGGACGGAACAATTCCGCCTCCCATCAAAATCGGCGGCATGTCCCGCTGGAGGCAGAGCGACGCCATAGCTGTAATTGAAAAAGCTGAAGCCGCTCGCGACGCCGACTAACAGAATACCCCCACCCGCAGGCACGGGCAGAGGCGGATTTCTTTTAGCGGTGATAGCATTAAGATAGCGCATTTGTACCAGCCTTGCAAGAACAAGGTAAATAACAATGACCTACCACAGCAGCAATAAAACCAAAGTGGCCACACCGCCACCAAACGCTCTGCGCGTCAAAGGCTGGCGCGACCTGCCTGGCGAACGCACACCGGCCCGCTATCAAGTCACTGGCAATGACGGCAACACCCGCATTGTCACCCTGGCCAAGGGCAACCGCGTCGTTCTGGACGCCTTGTTGAAATCGCCCGTGTATTGCGCATCCCCGGTGCGGGTCTCCGGCCGGGTTTGCATTTTGCGCCACGAGTACGGTGTGCCGATCACCATTGAGATGTATCAGAACGACACGGCCACCGACCGGGCCAAGTTCGGGGTGTATTTCATCGGTGAAGGCGTTGAACGGATCGGCGGTGCGGCATGAAAACCCGCAAAATCCAAACCACCCGCCTTCGTCGTGTTCACGGACTTTCCGAAGCCGCCGCTCGCCTTATTGCGGCGCTGTACTTTGGGGAGGCCAGGTAATGGATAATGTCATCCTTCCTCCCGGGCAGATTGTTGTGCCGATAGCAGGCACAATTCACTGGGCCGAGAACAGCAAGCCTTTGGGCGTATGGGGTCAGGACCTGAAAATCCGCCCCATGCTGCTCGAAGCCGATGGCGAGGCGCGCGACCTCAATGCGCTCGAATGCGCGCTTTTTGAAAGAACACATGGAGGGTCATTCTGATGAGAATCCAGACCAACGCACCTCGGACAAGCTACCCGACCACCCCCACTCAACCCATTGATCCGGCCAATTTGGCTAAGGATCTGGGTGGCTCCTGGCACCGGCATTACGGTGTTGCGCCCTGTCCGGTCTGTCAGCCTGACCGTCGCAAGGGTCAAAACGCCCTGACGATCAACGTCAAGGATGACAAGCTTCTGCTGCACTGTAAGAAAACCGGCTGCGAGTTCAGGGATATTTTGACCGCTGCGGGTATCACCCCCGGTCATGTCGAAATTGACTGGCAGGCCATGGAACGTGCAACTCAGGAAACAGCGGTGCATCAAGCCAAGCTGAAAGCCCGTGCCCGCAGCCTTTGGGACTATGCCGAACCGGTTGATGGAACCCCTGGTGAGGCGTATTTGCGGGGGCGGAGTATTACCTGCGTCCTGCCAGATACCCTGCGCTGGGTGCCAGATATCTATCATCAGCCGAGTGGCGCTTATCGCGCGGCGATGGTTGCGGACGTTCAGCCGACCGGCGGGGTACATCGCACGTTCTTCGACAAGCAAGGCAACCGCCTGACCAAATCGGCCAAGATGATGCTGGGGCCGTGTTCCGGCGGCGCTGTGCGCCTCTCCGAGGCCGTTGGACCGCTGGTGGTGTGCGAAGGCATAGAAACCGGCCTGAGCCTGCTTTGCGGTCTTCTAAGCGGCCCGGCGACTGTATGGGTCGCCCTGTCCACATCAGGCATCAAAGGGCTGTCCCTGCCGCCAAGGGCTGGAGATTTGATTATCGCCTCTGACGGCGATGCTGCCGGACGTGATGCCGCAAACAACCTGGCCCAAACGGCTCATGGTCTCGGATGGCAAGTTTCCATGCTGCCTGCACCCGATGGCCAGGACTGGAATGATGTTCTTCAAAACGGAGGTGCGATATGACCGCCCTGCAACCCACACCCTTCGTTGATGAAGGCCCCCAACCGCTGGTTCGGGAAATCCCTCGAGGTGCGGATTATCCCATTCATGCGCTCGGGTCACTCAAAGGCGCAGTAGAGGCCGTGCAGGCCGCTACGCAGGCTCCCGTCGCCATTGCGGCCCAGTCGGCTTTGTCGGTCGCCTCGCTGGCGGTGCAGTCCCATGCAGACGTCGAGACCCTGGCAGGATTTGCGCCCGCGTCTCTGTTCTGCCTGACGGTCGCTCAGTCCGGCGAGCGCAAGAGCGGATGTGACAAGCTGGTCATGGCCGGATTGCGGGAATTCGAACGCGACCAGACGGCGAGTTATCGTGAGGAAATGGCTGAGTGGTCTATCGCGCAAAAGCTCTGGTCCACCAAACGCGACCGGTTGCTGAAAGAGGCAGTCGGCAGCAAAGCGGAAAAGGCTCTGGCGGCGCAGGCTGATCTTGACGCCCTTGGCCCCGAACCTGCCCAACCGCTGTCGCCCAAAATTACGGCCAGCGAGCCGACCATAGAAGGGTTAGTCAAACTCTATCTGACGGGTCAACCAAGTCTCGGTCTGTTCTCGGATGAAGGGGGCGGCTTTCTCGGCGGGCATGCCATGAACTCGGACAACCGGATGAAGACCGTGGCAGGGCTTTCCAAGCTCTGGGATGGAGAACCCCCTGACCGGGTTCGAGCCGGAGACGGTGCCGCAACGCTATATGGTCGCCGGTTGGCCATGCACCTGATGGTGCAGCCTGTCGCCGCCCGCCCGCTGCTCTCCGATCCCGTGGCATCGGGGCAAGGCTTCCTCGCCCGGTTCCTTATTGCCGAACCTGTCAGTGCGATTGGAACACGTCTTGGCAAGCTGTCGCCTGATGTAGCGGAAGTAGCGAAAGTAGCGACGTCCAGGCGTCTAAATGAGATTTTGGCGCACCCAAAGCCGGTAGATGAAGATAACCCACAGGAACTGCGGCCACGCCCGCTTCACCTGTCTGGTGCGGCGAAAGACTTGTTGTTTGAGTACTACCGGGCAACAGAATTGGCCCAAGCGGCTGGCGGAGATTTTGAACACGTCAAATCCTTCGCTTCGAAATCCCCTGAACAGGCTGCCCGCATCGCTGCTGTCTTGACTCTTTGGCGGGATCTGAACGCGCATGAAGTTACGGCGGCTACGATGGGGGATGCCATTGACCTGGCACAGTTCTATCTCGGAGAGGCCAAGAGGTTGGCCGAAGCTGCCACGATATCCTTGAAGATTGAACAGGCCGACAAGCTGCGTCAGTGGATACTTGCAAGCTGGCCCGAGACCGCCCGGTCGATGCAGCGCGATACCCAAACAATTGTGCCTAGGGATATCGTCTTGTTCGGCCCAAATGCCTTACGTGAGACGGCAACTGTCAAATCCCTTCTTGCGGTTCTGGCAGATCACAAATGGTTGCATCTGCTGGACCCAGGAACCGTGATCGACGGCAAAGCCCGGTCGGTTGCCTACCGGATTGATAAGGGGGTGGTATGAGTTTCTTTTTTGATACCAAATCCGCTTTGGCAAAAATTGAAAACCAAGGCTGTACCCCCGCTACATCCGCTACATCCGCTACACAGGAAACCCAAAACACCCCTCATGTAGCGGATGTAGCGGCGCGGCAGGGCCGGAAAGCAGAAAACCCACCCAGCCCCGACGATGTCAGCCCGTACGGCCAAACTTCAGGTGGTCGGCAACGCACATGGACCGGCAAGGTTGTCAGCCTGGACGACTGGCGCACCCTCAGTGAATGGGAACGCCACGGGTCCACCGGCAAGGTTTGGAACGGCATGACACGGGCGTGGGAGGCAAAGCCATGACCCGCCCCAGAGGATTTGCGCCCTGGAACCCGCAAAAGAAAAGCCGCGCCCTTTTGGCTCGGATAGAGGCTGTTTTGGCCGAATATGAATACTATCTGCCCTTGACCATTCGGCAGGTGTTTTACCGCCTTGTCGGGAAATTCGGTTACGACAAGACCGAGAATGCCTATGACCGCCTTTGCGAGACATTCAACCGTGCCCGCCGCGCCGGGTTGATTTCCTTCGATGCAATTCGCGATGATGGCGGCACCCGCTTTATCCCGCCTGCATGGGCCGGTGTGGCGTCCTTCAAAAGCAGTGTTGCCCATACCGCCGAAACCTACCGGCTGGACCGCCAGAGCGGGCAGGAACGCCGCCTGTGGGTGATGTGCGAGGCTGGCGGTATGGTGCCAATGCTAAGCGCTGCTGCGGCCCCCTGCGGCGTCCCGGTGCTATCCAGTGGTGGTTTCGACAGCTTGACGGCCAAGCATGAATTGGCGCTGGAGATGAGCCAGTCCATGGCATTGCCCGAAGTTCTGCATCTGGGTGATTATGACCCGTCTGGCGTCCATCTATTCAAGGCATTGGTCGAGGATGTGGGCGCAATGATTGGAGCGCTGGATGGAAACGTTCCATTGTTTACCCGCCTTGCCGTAACTCCCGAACAGATTGCCGACGTGGCGCTACCATCGGCCCCGCCAAAGAAATCAGACCGCAGGTCATTTGACGCCGATTTCACCGTGCAATGCGAGGCTATCCCGCCTGATGTGCTGACCAATATTCTCAGGGATGCAATAGTGGCGCGCCGAAGCCCTGAGGCAACCGATAACGTTCTGACGCAGGAACAGCGGGACCGGGCCGAGCTGACGGAATGGGTAGGGCAGTGAAGACGACCGCCGCAGCCTGTAGCTTGACAGCTCATTCGCGCGTTGGGCGGCCATTGGCGATTGTCGACCCCAGCTTTTTTACCCGAATGACCGCTTCCAACAGCACCGGACGCTCGCTGAAATCGTACCAACGTCGCACATGCGGAC
>DFBD01000102.1 GCA_002367255.1 Rhodobacterales bacterium UBA3089
TTGCCCCTTTTGCGGGGTTTTCGGAGAATTTTCAAGGACTGGATGTTTGATAACACTTTTTTTAGACATTCCGGTTATGTTCCTTAAAGCGAGAGTAGAGGGAAAGAAGAAATGGGACAAATATACCAGATTTGCGCGGCGCAAGCCGTGGATGGGGGCGTGGACTACGAGGTTATTCGTAATCTGAAAACAGCAGTAGGGGAGGCCGAGTACGAGGAAATCGCCGAGCAGGCAGCGTTTAAATTGGCGGACCGGTTGGGAAGACTGGAACGTGCGCTGCGAGAGGCGGACTTGACGATGTGCTATCGTCATGCGTTGAACGTTTGCGGTGTGTCCAGCCAGATCGGGCTGGTCGATGTAGCGCGGGTGGCGTCGGACGTTATGACTTGCACGCGGGAGGGCAATATGGAGGCGTTATCGGCGGTGATCGGACGGTTGAACCGCGTTGCGGAGGCGTCTTTATTCTCGGTTTTCGAGTTGGAGGCGTAAGCGGGCCTTGCAGTTCTGGCATGGGCGGATAGTTTAAGGGTAACTTTCTTGATTGGAGATACCCCGATGGCCGACCGTTTTGTTCGTAACGCGCAATCTGCGATTCCTGTTCATGTTGTTGCCAAGGGTGTGGATTATCCGGCGGATATTACCGACACACAGCGGGATTGGCTGAAGGCGACCGGATTTTCCGGCGGCTTGGGCGAGGTTGCTTTGTTACCGGACGACGGTGCGATTGCGGCGGTTTTGGTTGGCTGGGGAACGGAGGCGACGCGCGCGCGTGGAAGATTCCATCTGGCGGCTGCTGCGCAGAAATTACCGGAGGGTGTTTACCGGATTGCTTCGGGAATTCCTGACGGGGATCTGGAAAACGAGGCGCTGGGGTGGCTGATGTCGAACTACCGGTTCTCGAAATATCGGGATGCGGGGGCGGTTAAGGCGGTTTTGATCGCGCCGGAAGGTGTTGATGCAAATCGTATCGAGGCGATGGCACAAGGTGACGCCTTGGCCCGTGATTTGATCAATACGCCAGCGTCGGACATGGGGCCGGACGCGTTAGAGGCGGCATTTCGAATGCTGGGCGACCAGCACGGGGCCGAGGTTTCGGTTATTGCTGGCGATGCGCTGTTGGGTGAAAACTTGCCGTTGATACATGCGGTTGGCCGGGCCTCGGATCAGGCGCCTCGGCTGCTTGATATGCGTTGGGGTGCCCTCGGCGCGCCGACGGTGACGCTTGTGGGCAAGGGGGTTTGCTTTGATACGGGCGGGTTGAATATCAAGCCCGGGGCCTCCATGGGGTTGATGAAAAAGGACATGGGCGGCAGTGCCAATGTGATGGCGCTGGCACATATGGTCATGGCGTTGAAGCTGCCTGTGCGGCTTAGAGTGCTGGTTCCGGCGGTGGAGAATTCGATCTCGGCAGGGGCGTTTCGGCCGCAGGATATTTTGAACAGCCGTAAGGGACTGACGGTAGAGGTGAATAATACGGATGCCGAGGGGCGCTTGGTTCTGGCCGATGCGCTTGCGGTAGCTGACGAGGAAACGCCGGATATGTTGCTGTGTCTGGCAACGTTGACGGGCGCGGCGCGGGTGGCATTGGGGCCGGATTTGCCGCCATTTTATACGGATAATGAAAGCTTGGCAGCGGATATAAGCGCGGCGGCTGATGCATCGGCAGACCCGTTGTGGCGGATGCCGTTCTGGGACCCTTACGAGAGCAATCTTGAGCCGGGGATTGCGGATTTGGACAATGCGCCTGCGGGGGGCATGGCGGGGTCTATCAACGCGGCGTTGTTCTTGCGGCGGTTTGTGGAAAACACTTCGGGCTTTGCGCATTTTGACATTTACGGTTGGACGCCTGCGGCCAAACCTGCGCGTTCCAAAGGGGGGGCTTGCCAGTCGGCGCGGGCGTTGTTGGCGGTTGTTGAAAAGCGGGTGTGCTGATGGACACGCGTCGTATTCCGGTACGCCATGATCTGGCCGCGGAAAGTTTGCGCGGGCAGGTGGATGTCGAAAAATTCGTTGAAGGCAAGCCGATGGCAGTGGGTGGTTCGTTGCTTAATCTGGTGCGAAACCCAGACCCTGACACCAACTTGGCGACGCAACTTTTGTACGGTGAAGGGTTCACAGTTTACGACGAGATCGCGGATATGGGCTTGGCGTGGGGGCAGTCCGAGCGCGATGGGTATGTCGGATATGTGCCTAGTGCCGGATTGATTGAACCGTTGGCAGGCCGGGTCGAGCGGGTTTCAGTCTTGTCGGCGCTGGTATTTGGCGAGCCGGATTTCAAGTCGCAATTGTTGGGTTCGTATTCGCTTGGTTGTTGCGTGGCCGTTGACGGCGAGGAGAACGGTTATGCTCGTTTGGGCGAGGGGATTTACACACCGTTGGTGAACTTGGCCCCAGTCACAGGCGATTTTGTTGACGTGGCCGAGAAATTCATCGGGTCGCCGTACCTTTGGGGGGGGCGCAGTTATTTCGGGGTGGATTGCTCGGGGTTGGTGCAGCTCGCGCTTCAGGCGGTCGGGGTCGAAGCGCCAAGGGACTCCGATATGCAGGAAGCGGAGCTTGGCGTGGCATGCGATGGCAAGTTGCGGCGTGGCGATCTGGTGTTTTGGGACGGACATGTGGGGATTATGCAAGACGGGGACAACCTGTTGCATGCGAATGTGCATCATATGGCGGTTATCTCGGAGCCACTTGCAGACGTTACTGCGCGGGCTAAGGGCGAGATTACCGCGACGCGTCGGCTTTAACCATTTTCCCGCAATACCCGGCCTGCCAGATATAGCGAACCGCAGATCAGGATACGGGCGGATGGGTTTTTGGATGTGATCCTGTTGATGGCATCGGCGACAGATCGAGATTCTTCGGATTCTATGCCAATGGATCGGGCTGCGGCGACGGTTTCGGCGGCTTCTAACGTGGCGGCTTCGCCTTCAATAGAAACCCCGAACAAGGCTTCGGAAATTTCGGCCAAGGGTGCCAGATAGCCCGTGATGTCCTTGGTATTTAGCATGCCGCATATCAGATATGTCGGGCGGGTTGGTAACCTTTGCAAAGCCTCGACCAAGGCTTGACCTGCGGCGGGATTGTGACCTCCGTCAAGCCAAAGTTCGGCCTGACCCGCCGCTTGGACCAATGGACCTTGGCGCAGGCGTTGAAGTCGGGCGGGCCATTTTGCGGTGGTTATGGCGGCCTCGCATGCGGCATCGGATTTGCCCAAGGCGCGCAAGGCGGCGAGGGCGGCGCCTGCGTTTTGGACTTGGTGTGCGCCGATCAGGTTTGGTAGGGGCAGGTCTAGCAGGCCGTTTTCGTCTTGATAAACCAACCGCCCGTTTTCTTCCCAGACATGCCAGTGTTGACCATGGATCAGCAGCGAGGCACCGGTTTTGGCGGCTTGTGCTTCGATCACCTCAAGGGCCGCGTCTTCTTGTGGGCCGACGACACAATAGACGCCGCGTTTCAAGATGCCGGCTTTCTCGGCGGCGATTTCCTCGATGGTTTCGCCCAAGTATTGGGTGTGATCGATGCTTATGGGCGTGATGACACAAAGGCGCGGAACCTCGACGACATTGGTAGCGTCGAGGCGACCCCCGAGGCCGGTTTCCAGCAACGTATATTCGGCGTCTGTGCGCGAAAAGGCCAGCAAGGCGGCGCAGGTGGTGATTTCAAAATAGGTGATGGTGGTGCCGTCGTTGGCCACAACGCATTCGTCCAGAATTTCGCTCAATGCTTCTTCGCTGATCAATTCGCCAGCCAGTCGGATGCGTTCATGAAAACGGGCGAGGTGTGGCGAGGTATAGGCGTGGACGCGGTCGCCGTCGGCCTCTAGCCCAGCGCGGATCATGGCTTGGGTGGAGCCTTTGCCGTTAGTGCCCGCAAGGTGAATCACGGGCGGTAGATGCTTTTCGGGGTTTCCCAGTGCATCGAGCAGCCGGACCATGCGGTCCAGCGTCAGGTCAATGATCTTGGGGTGGAGCGACATCATCCGCTCCAGAATAATGTCGCTGTTGCTCATTTGGCTGTTTCTGTTTCCGGCGTGGGTGCGGGAAGGTCACCGTGCACTTGCGGCGTTTTTTTCATCATCATCCGGATGATGGTGATCAGCTCCTCGCGCATGTTTTTGCGGTGGGTTACGCGGTCAAGGATGCCGTGGTCCAGCAGGTATTCGGCACGCTGGAATTCTTCGGGCAGCTTTTCGCGGATGGTTTGTTCGATCACACGTGCGCCAGCGAAACCGATCAAGGCGTTGGGTTCGGCGATGTGGATGTCGCCCAGCATCGCATAAGAGGCCGTGACGCCGCCGGTTGTCGGATGGGTTAGAACGACGATGTAGGGCAGGCCTGCTTCTTTCAGCATTTGCACCGCGACGGTGGAACGGGGCATTTGCATCAGGGCCATGATGCCTTCTTGCATACGGGCGCCACCTGCGGCGGAAAACAGCACCAACGGAGCGTTGATTTGCACGGCACGTTCGGCGGCGGCGATGATCGCGTTGCCGACGTACATCCCCATAGATCCACCCATGAATGCAAAGTTCTGACCAGCGCAGACGACTTTCATGCGGCCCATGTTGCCCTCGGCTACGAGCATGGCGTCATGTTCATGGGTCTTTTTTTGAGCGTCGCGTATGCGGTCGGGGTATTTCTTCTGGTCCTTGAAATGCAACGGGTCAGCGGGCGGTTCGGGTACTTTGACCTCGGTGAACAGGCCGTCGTCGTACATGGTTTTGAACCGTTCACGGGGTGTGATGTGCATGTGGTGCTGGCATGACGGGCAGGTGTTCAATGCGTCCGTCAGTTCGCGGTGGAACAACATGGTTCCGCACTCGGGGCATTTGGTCCACAGGTTGTCCGGCGTCTCGCGACGGGAAAAAATCGAGTTGATCTTTGGACGGACGTAATTTGAAATCCAGTTCATGTGACGATTGGCCCTTATTGCTGCTCTTTAGCTTAATTAATCCGGTGCCCGCAGGATTGCAACGTCAGAGCCGCCGCCGCCGCATGATTAGCATGAAAATACCGTACCCAACCAGCATCGACGTCAGCGAGATCAGCATCGCAGATGTCATTTGTGCGCTTTGCATATCAACGCTGTAAAGGTAAAAGCTCATCCCGCTTAGTTGGCCAGAAGAGTTCATAAACAGCATTACCACCAGATTATTGGCGAAATGCAGGCC
>DFBD01000220.1 GCA_002367255.1 Rhodobacterales bacterium UBA3089
TTGGGCACCAAAGAATTCATCCGTGGCGATTTTGAGACCTACGTAAAGCATACCGGCGGCGCGTTAAGCCCGTTTAATGCTTGGGTAATGTTGAAAGGTCTGGAAACGCTAAGCCTGCGGTGCAACGCCCAAGCCGAAACCGCCCTGGCGATTGCCAAAGCTGTCGAGGGTCACCCGGCCTTGAACCGCACCATCTTCCCCGGCCTTGAAAGCCATCCGCAGTATGCGCTGGCCTCCAAACAGATGTCAGCTGGCGGGACTGTGATAGCACTCGATATCAAAGGCGGGCAGGGGGCTACGTTCAACTTCCTTAACGCTTTGAACATCATTCTGTTGTCCAACAATCTGGGGGACGCTAAAAGTCTGGTGACCCATCCGGCAACCACCACGCACCAACGCCTGACACCCGAAATGCGGGCGGACTTGGGGATTACGGACGGTTTGGTACGGATTTCCGTCGGGCTGGAAGATGCGAGCGATCTAATTCTAGATATCACGCAAGCATTGAATGGGCTTGACTAAAACAACCTAAAGTTTAACAAGTGGTTGGTAATTCGCCTTTTGTTAACAATTCTTTAACACATTATTGGAAGGGTAAATTATGTGTTAACAATAGGGCCGACCTAGCCAGTAACTTGTAATTTGTGCAACGCCCCCCAAGTTTGCTTTGACAGGAGAGATACAACGTGAATGCTTATGACCCCGAGTTAATTTCGAAAGACGACGAATTAGTTACAGACCGGCCATCGCGTGAAGAAGCTGAGGAGGCCGTGCGTACGTTGCTTCGTTGGGCTGGCGACGACCCAAACCGTGAAGGCCTGCTGGATACCCCGAAACGGGTAACCAAAGCTTATGGCGAATGGTTCCGTGGTTACGGCGAAGATCCCGTTGCCATGTTGCAACGCACTTTTGGTGAAACCGAAGGCTATGACGAAATGGTTGTCCTTCGTGATATCCGTTACGAATCCTATTGTGAACATCATATGGCTCCGATCATCGGCGTGGCCCACATCGGCTATATCCCGACAGAACGAGTAGTCGGCATCTCCAAGCTCGCGCGCGTTGTCGAAGCTTTTGCCAAACGCCTTCAGGTGCAAGAAAAGATGACCGCACAAATCGCCAACGCCCTGTTTGACACGCTTGAACCCAAAGGCGTGGCCGTTGTGATCGAAGGCGAGCATCACTGCATGTCAACTCGTGGTGTCCACAAGCCCGGGGTCTCGATGGTCACCTCGACAATGCTTGGAAACTTTCGCGATGACCGCGAACTTCGTAAAGAATTCCTTAGCACAATCGGCAACCCGACAAACCGGGGCAGCTAAGTTAAAACCGGCAGGGCAATCAGGCCGGTTTTTCTATATATTCGCATGTATTATACATATAATGTAGGGTACATGCATGAAAATCGCACCTGAAAAGCAATTACAATACTGGATCAACCGCCTAAGCTTCGTGCTGCGTCGCGATCTGTAAACTACGCGGCGCGTGTTGCGGCAGATGGCCGAAAACATGTTTCCCAAAGGGGATCGGCGACGACCGATTGCAATTGCGACAGTTTTTCCGCAGGCCGCTATACGCCCGACAATTTTCAAGGGCCAGCGGCGGGGTGCAAAGCACAAGATTTTCCCATGCAAACGACGGACGGCAACCAAAACCAACTGCTGGACTTTGGCGGGGACTTTCCGGTGTTGGAGGTAGGCTCCATTACCTGCCCGCTATATCAAAGCCGCCGTGGCACGAAGAAAAACCTTGCCCGGAAAATATCCTGACACATGATTCGTCATCATATACGTCCGCGAGGGCCGAACGATTCTGATCGACGACATAGATGGGCATGCCCGTGTCGCCTATGGCCGTTTCCCCGATTTAATCTGTAAAAACCTGATGAAACGCAACTTGCGCGTATTGTTCCGCCGACCGCATCCGACATTGCCTGATATGAATTGCTAACTTGACAGTTTGCCCCCCACGGGCCAAGCCTTGCCCTATGATCGATCTAAGACCAGTCGGATATATCATTGGCCTTTTGGTCGGCGCTTTTGGGCTAACGATGTTAGTTCCCTTCGGCGTCGATTTTGCGTATGGAAACCCTGACGCAGGGAATTTCGCCCTAAGCGCCATGATTACCGTGGTTGCGGGGGCGCTTATGGCATTGGCCACAGCGAATGCCTCGCTTAAGGCGTTAACCCTTCAGCAGACGTTTCTGTTAACCACGCTAAGTTGGCTGGTATTGCCGATTTTCGGCGCGTTACCGTTCTGGCTAGGGGAGCCCAACGCCACCTACACCGATGCGTTTTTCGAGGCAATGTCGGGCCTGACCACAACGGGTTCCACCGTTTTCACCCAACTTCACACTTTGCCCGCAGGCACGCTTTTATGGCGTGGCTTGATGCAATGGTTCGGCGGGGTGGGTATCATTGTTGTGGCGATGGCCTTCCTGCCGACCCTGAAAGTTGGTGGTATGCAGATTTTCCGGTCCGAAGGGTTTGACACCATCGGCAAAGTCCTGCCGCGCGCCGCCGAGATCGCGACATCCATATCTGTGGTTTACCTAGTGTTAACTGTCAGTTGCTTCGCATCTTACGCAGCCGTCGGGATGGGCGTGTTTGACGCAATCGTGCATGCGTTAACCACAGTCGCCACAGGGGGGTTCGCGAATTACGACGACTCCTTCGCCGGGTTCAGCGACGCGACCGAATACGTTTCAACCATCTTCATGGTCCTCGCCAGCCTGCCGTTTATCCGCTATGTGCAAATGCTGAACGGCAGCGTGAAACCGTTGTTCAAGGACTCGCAAGTCTGGGCCTTCTTCGGCTTTTGGGCCTTTCTGGTCGTCAGCATGGCTGGCTATCGCTATTTCAATGCCAGCGGCGCGTTTGAGGGCACGTTCCGCCAATCGCTGTTCAACGTCACCTCCATCCTGACCGGTACCGGATACGCCAGCACCGATTACGGCCTTTGGGGCGGGTTCCCCGTAATGATGTTCTTCCTTATGGGGCTTGTCGGGGGCTGCGCGGGGTCCACATGCTGTTCCATCAAGATATTCCGCTGGCAGCTTTTGGTCTCGGCCATCCGCAGCCAAATTCA
>DFBD01000014.1:0-7879 GCA_002367255.1 Rhodobacterales bacterium UBA3089
GTCATCCACATCGTCGATATTGGTGATGTAAACGGTAACCTCGTCCCCCTGCTTAACGGTGAACTGCTCCAGCGAGAATGTCGGTGCGGAAGAATACATATATACACGCACTTTGTTCCCGTCACGAATAACTTCGTCGTGGCCGTCTTCAAGCACAACACCGTCAGCCTCGGCCTGCGCGCGCGCATCATCCCACATCGGGTTGTCACGTTCCCAGATTGAATCCGGTGTAACTTTGGAGCGGTGAACGATGATACAGTCATGCGGTTCGGCGAATGTGGGGCTGTCATGGACAACCTCGGGCGTTTTACCCGAAATGTCGATCAACTGCTCGCTTTCAGGCTTCAAAGGGCCAACGTTCAAGTACCGGTCTTTCGAGAACTTGTTCAGCGACACCAACCATTTACCATCAGCCTCTTTGGTTTCACCCATCGAAGTGTGGTTGTGGCCCGGCTGATACATCACGTCGGTTTTCGTTACGATCGGGTCAACGTCTTCGCCTGCGTACAAACGCACGGCCTTTTCGATGTCCCATTTCACCATCTGGCTGTCGAGGAACAACGTGGTGTACGCCATGCCTTTACCGTCAAATGCAGTATGGAGAGGGCCAAGACCCAACTCTGGCTCGGCAACAACTGCGGAACGAGGGTCAGCACCCTGGAATACAGCTTCCAGTTTGTCCCACTCGATTACGGAAACAGTCGGGGAAAGTTTGCCGTTCACCATAACGTATTTGCCGTCTGGTGCCGTGTTCACACCGTGCGGGCTGTTCGGGATGGGGATGTAAACAGTCAGATCGGACCCTTTACGACCATCCAGAACTTTCACACCGTTGTGGACCTCGAATTTGCCAGCGGCAACGGCAGCTTCGATACGGGCGATGTCGAATACGACAACGTGGTCCATCTCGGCTTCCATCATACCGCCAAGCTCGGTCGCGCCTTCGGAGTTGTAGGATGACGACATGGCATATTTACCCTGATAGTCACAATCAAGGTTATCAAGATTACCTGTCACCATGATCTGCCACGAGATTTCCATGCTGTCGCCGTCAATCGCGGTAAAGATGGAAACGTAGTTTTCAACGTCATCCATGTTGGTACCGTCATTGATCAGCGGCACGCGGTGTTCGCCGTTCGCGAACACATATCCGGTGCGCGGGAACTTCTGTGGACGAAGACCGTGGATGTCCGAAGCGTTCGGGATCTCGATCATTTTGTCACATTTCATGAATTTACAATCGACGCGGGCAACACGAGTGTTGGCTTTGTCATTCATGAACAGATAACGCCCATCGTATGTGCCGTCCGTGAAGGACATATGCGGGTGGTGAAGGTCGCCATTGTCGTAAACTTCGTCGCCGGTCAGCGCGAGATAATCTTTGGTTTCCTGCATCATGCCATCACGCAAGATTTTCTTGGACTCATTTGTATAGCCCCAGCCAGTAGCCGAGCAACGGTTGAACACAGGCACGCGCATCAGTTCGCGCATGGAGGGCACGCCCAGAATGCGCATCTCGCCAGCTTGGCCCGAGGACCAGAAGCCGTAGTATTCGTCGAGCTCGCCTGGTGCGACTTCGTTCTTGGCAGACGCAGCAGCAGGTGATGCCACCAATGAGGCGCTACCACCGACAGCGGCAATCGTACCGGCAAGAATGGCACCTTTTCCGGGGCCTGTCAGAACATCGCGACGCGACATTCCATTCTTGGTTTTAATGTCATCAGACATGTTAGCTCTCCTTAGTTGAGTTTGGGTGATTAACGAGACGGTCCAACGCATCTGTGCTGGTAGCCATCTTCGCCCGTCGTTTGTCACCTTTAATGACAACGGGGCATTTCGAGTGGTCCTGATAAAGCACCTGACAGTGCAAGCAGGACAGACATTCGTTGGGGTTGATCTCGCCCGTCGGGTGGATCGCCTGAACGAAGCATTCATTGGCGCAGGTCTGGCATGGCGACCCGCATTCTTTGTAGCGTTTCAGCCAGTCGAACATGCGGATACGACCTGGGATCGCCAGCGCCGCGCCAAGCGGGCAAAGGTAACGGCAGTAAAACCGCTCGATAAACAAACCTGCGCCGAGCATGGCCGTTGCGAACAGGACATACGGCCAACTACGTGCAAATTTGAGGATGATCGAGGTCTTGAACGGCTCGATTTCGGCATATTGTTCAGCCAGCGGAATCGAAATCAGTGACAGGCCGAATAACCCCAGGAAGATCATGTATTTCAGTGGCCAGAGGCGTTCATGCAGCCCCCATGGCAACGTCCACTGCGGTACTTTGAAGAAACGCGCGATCTGGTTGGATATCTCCTGCAAGGCGCCGAATGGGCACAACCAGCCGCAGTACCCGCCCCGCCCCCAGAACAGCAAGGTTACAGCGACGGAGGTCCAAAGGATAAATACCAGTGGGTCCATCAGGAATGCATCCCAACTGAAACCAGAGACGAGCGAGGCCCCCAGTGCCATCAGGTTCACTACCGATAGCTGTGCGTTTTGGTGCCAGCCAAGGAAGACCAGCGTCATCAGCAAGAACCCCATGCGGAACCAATAAAAAGCGCGGGCGTAGCGGGTGACTTGCATCTGGAAGAAGAACACACCGGTCAACACGGTCAGCATGCCGATCAACAATCCGACTTCGACTGTTTTGCTTTTCCATATCCGTTGCCATAACGCCTTGCGGGCGGCGGCGTCCGCCTCGACCTCGTCAACCGAGGCGGCAACAGGCGGAGCCAGTGCCGTCAGGTATTGCGGCGGGATGTTATAGCCCAAATCATAGGTCAGGAATATCTTCTCGATCGGGCCAACCACACGCTGCGCCAACAGCTGCAACCGCCACGGTTTTGTTGGATCAAAACCGCTATCCGCCGGAATTTTAAACATATCAATCTCGGCGAATGTGGGAGCCCCCTCTGTCGCCAACGCACCGAGACGGCGGTGTTGACGATCATGGAACCGCACGGAAACGTCACCTTGAATCAGCTGAATGCGGTCAAAAATTCCACCGCGCACATAGCCGTTCCCCTTAAAGGAAAACACACCGCGCCCCATGATAAGGATGGCTTGTTCGCCCTCCTCCATCCAATCGACCAAATTGCCGTACTCGCTTTCGCCCATAAGGCTAAGGCCGATAGAAGGTGCGGAAATTAGCGCGGTATGCATGTCGATATAAGTGTCGTCAGGCGCCCCTTCTTCTTCATGCTTAAGCGCACGCGCATCACCGGTTGCGGCAAACGCCTCGTTGATCTGACCGATATCGAGGGTCATACGGCGTACCGTGCCATCCCCGGCCATCGTATCCCAATCGTGAACTTCACGGTTGTCCATATTCAAAACATGGGTCGGCCCGGCATTGGCTGCGTCATTATTCAAACCGCCAAGACCCAACGCACGGGCGACCTTGATTGACGAGCGAACAATGGAATCATCGATAATCATGATGGTCACAGTCGCACCCGAAATGATGTCGATGTCGTGGCCTGAACCGCCGGCCTCGGCCTCGGCGACAATATCAAGGCCGGAATACCCTTCGGTCATCGCCTTGATTTTACTATCGGGAATGCCAATCAGAACGATTGGTTCGGAGTGTTTAACAAGTTCGGCCCGCAGGAGCCGGGCTTCAGTGTCGATCGCAACCATTACATGGATCGGCTTGCCGGAATACCCGGTAGTGCTGACAAAATCCGATGTGATATAGGCATATCCCAACACCTCAGAGCCGTTCAGAACAGGCACGGCAGGGATGGCCTCCAGCATAGCCCCGTAAGCGGTTGCGCCTTTCACAAACTCGCTGGCGGGAATTTCCGAAATGAATTTTTGAATTACAGGTGTTTGCGCCTGAGCGCCGCTGGCAATAACCAGAAAGACCAACTGTAGTGCCGCAATAATACGGGCAACAAGGGGGAAGCGAAGGCCGGATGTTGGGTTCAAGCGCATGGGATATTCCGTGCATTGAACACCGTTTCGACCGGCTCTTTGATGGGTGAAGATGTATTGGGAGTCATTTTATTTCTACGCTCGCGATTGGGGGTCCGCGACAAGCAGACCAGTATTGTTCCGGGCAGTCAGGCAAAGTTGCCGGATCAGCCAAGTAGGAAATGTTTGCAGAATATTTTAAAGCTGACCCACTCGACCCGGTCGAGTGAACGGCTTGCGTGTCCCCGGCATGGGTCAGGCAGTAATCACAGTGGGCGCATTCAGGTGCTTGTTTTTGGTCATCTTCACCGATTTGAACGAAGTAACTTCCACCGTCACCGCAAATTTCCACCCAGTTCGCAGACATGGTTGCGCCACTGCTAGCCATCGCCGGAAAGGATTGCCCCAGCAGAATCATGACTGAAAAAACGATAGACAACGCCCAGCGCATGTCGAAACGATTGCTTCGACGGCCTTGTTCTAAGTGTCTTGATTTACACGGCTGCATACAGAAAAGACTCGATTGCGTTGTCAATTGAAAGCAGTCTAAGGCATCGGGAAGTCTTGTAAATTGACATAAATCAAGTCTGGAAAACATTCAGGATTTACTTCGGGGCCCGTAGGGATTGCCTGACAAGACGGACCTGCATTCAGCGTATGAATGCGTGGACGGTGCGTTAATTATCCGGGGGGTGAAGACCGGTTGAATTGACGTATCGATATAGGTAAGATCGAGTCGAAACGAAACCGACAACTGATATAAGAAAACGTGTTTTGATTGTTTTTGCAGGTATTTTTACCTTTTCAGTAGAAAGCGAAGTGTTCCATTCCATGGCCGAGCAGCCTTGGTCTATACCGAAAATCCAACCCCACAGGTGGTGATATGAATAGCATGCACCAGGGATTCTGGGATGCTTGGGAATTAATAATAACCTTCGACCGCGATCTTTACGAAATCGTCTTTCTATCACTGAAAGTTACGGTATCGGCAGTGATCCTAGCTTCGCTCATCGCCCTGCCGCTGGGCGCTTTTCTTGCGGTTTTCCGTTTCAAGTTTCGCCGGTATGTTATTGCTGTTCTGAACGCGTTGATGGGGCTGCCGCCTGTGGTGGTGGGGCTGTTTGTGTACATGTTACTTTCACGTGCAGGACCGTTGGGCGGCTTTGGGCTGTTGTTTTCCCCTAGCGCGATGATTATCGCACAGGTGATAATCATCGTACCGCTGATAGCTTCTATCAGCCACCAAGCCATCCGTGATCTCTGGTCCGAATACCATGATCTGTTAATCTCGATGAACGCCACGCGGTTTCAGCGGGCCAAGGCGTTGCTTTGGGATGGTAAACGGGCCTTGCTTACGGCCATTTTGGCAGGCTTTGGGCGCGCCATTGGCGAGGTGGGGGCGATTATGATTGTGGGCGGTAATATCGAACACGCTACAAGGGTGCTGACAACAGCTATCGCATTGGAAACCGGCAAGGGCAACTTTGCTTTCGCCATGGGATTGGGGTTGGTGTTGATTACACTGGCGATACTTATAAATTTACTTATCCATATTGTAGGAAAAACAGAACGAGCCAGCACATGGTGATTTTCCCTCTAAGAATGCACGGTGTCACGGCGCATTTTCGCAAAAAACGGCTGGTGGGCCCGATTGATATAACCATCGAGACGGAAGGCTTTACCATTGTTATGGGGCCGAACGGGGCTGGAAAGACTACGTTATTGCGATTGATGCACGGTTTGCAGCGTTGCTCGGGCGGGGGCGTTGAGTGGGCAGTTCCACAAGCCAAAGCACGTGAAAAACAGGCCTATGTATTTCAATCTCCGATCATGATGCGGCGCAAAGTTATCGATAGCATCGCTTACCCGCTTAGGCTTCGTGGCCTTGGTGTGTCGGCGGCACGGGCGAAAGCACAAGAATGCGCGGGGCGGTTCGGGCTTGAAAACCTTTTGGACTCATGGGCGCCGATGTTGTCGGGCGGCGAAAAGCAGAAACTCTCGCTGGCGCGAGCGCTGGTTATCAAACCGGACATCCTGTTTCTGGATGAACCATGTGCAAATCTGGACGGGCGTTCCACCCGCGAAATTGAAGAAATACTGCTGGATGCACAAGCTTCCGGTACTCGGATTATCATGTCCACGCATGACATAGGTCAGGCGCGGCGTCTGGCGCAGGATGTCATATTTATGTATGATGGCAAAATCCATGAGCAGACTACCGCTGAAATATTTTTCACGGCGCCTGCCACCAAAGAAGCACAGGCTTTTATCAATGGGGACATCGTAGAATGAGACGGCTATTGGGCACCTTACTCGCAACGCTATTAATAGCATCGGCCAGTTCTGCTGAAACCTTGCGGATGGCGGTGACGACCTCGTTTTACAATTCCGGCTTGTCCGAAATCCTGTTGCCTGAAATCAAATCCGATTTAGGGTTCGATATCCAGTTGATCGTAGTGGGAACGGGTCAAGCGCTTCGCCTCGGAGAGGCTGGCGATGTGGACGCGATCCTTGTTCATTCACGCGCCGCAGAAGATCAGTTTATAAGCGCGGGGTATGGCACCCACCGGCGCGAAATCATGTATAATGATTTTGTTTTTATCGGCCCCTCCGGTGATCCGGCAGGTATACGCCAAGCCAGCAGCGCCGCGGATGCTTTGCGCGCCATTGCCAATGCGACGGCACCTTTTATTAGCCGTGGGGATGACAGCGGCACCCACATAAAAGAACAAAACCTATGGTCCCAAAGCGGAGCAACCGTTGAGGGCGACTGGTATCGGGCAGCAGGTGCCGGTATGGGCACGACATTGAATGTCGCCAGCGGAATGAACGCCTATGTGTTTTCTGATCGGGCCAGCTGGCTGAATTTTGGCAATAAAGGCACCCTAGAGTTATTGTACGCCGGTGACCCTTCGCTGTTTAACCAATACGCCTACATTCCTGTAAATCCGGCTCGGTGGCCCCACGTGCAGGGAGATATGGCGTTAACTTTAGAGGGGTGGCTGGCAAGCGAAAAAGCCGCCGCGCTTATCAACGGTTACACAATCAACGGCGAGCATCTTTTTACATTTAACGCGACGCAACCATAGCGGCGGTTGCGTCCCTCCTTGGTAATTCGGTGTAAATTCACATAATCGTAGCTTGCTTAAAGCCTATAAGCACCTTTACCATCGTAGCGGACGCCACCTGATTAGCGCTGAACGAACCAAAGAGAACAACGCCAATGACACAAAAACACCGAAAAGGCTTACTGAACGCAGCCATCGAGACTGAGATTCAGCCTTTGGCCCTTAACTGGGTGGGGCTTGGCATGACGCTTGCTTTCCTGATGTTGGCAACTGTGACCAGTGCCCAAGACATCACCAAGTCTTACGGTATCTCCAAATTCGGGGAATTAAAATATGCCGAAGACTTCGCGCATCTGGATTATGTAAATCCGGATGCCCCAAAAGGCGGAGAGTATTCAACTTGGGCATTTGGGTCGTTCGATAGTTTTCACCCATATATCGCTAAAGGCCGCGCCGCCGTCGGAGCCAGCATCCAGTTTGAATCTTTGATGGTTGGCACAGCTGATGAAGCTGATTCCATGTATGGCTTGCTGGCCGAAAGCCTTGAATATCCAACAGATTATTCGTGGGTGATTTTCCATTTACGCCCCGAGGCCAAGTTTTCGGACGGATCGCCAGTTACCGCCGAGGATGTCGTATTCTCGCAAAACATCCTTCAGGAAAAGGGCATCCCTTCGATTCAGACTTTCTTTGCCGAGGCGTATGAATCCGTTGAGGCACTGGATACACACACAGTAAAGTTCACATTCCGCGAGCCGTCAGACACGAATGACATGGTTATGCAGGCCGCAAGCACAACCGTATTCTCAAAAGCATGGTGGGAGGGGCGCGATTTCGCGGAATCCACACTTGATGTGCCGATTGGTTCATCAGAATACATCTTGGAAAGTATGGATGC
>DFBD01000014.1:7984-9742 GCA_002367255.1 Rhodobacterales bacterium UBA3089
CTAGAGGACGGTTGGGTGCAAAAATTCGAGCTACCCGACGGGAATATCGCGCAAGCGCAGGGCTTCTTTTACAATATCCGGAAAGCACCTTTCGACGACATTCGAGTCCGCCAGGCGCTCGGTTTGATGTTCAATTTCGAGTGGGCGAATGAAACGCTGTTCTTTGGCCTTTACGAGCGTGTAGGAAGTTTTTGGGGTAACTCTGCGCTTGAAGCGCAAGGCATGATCCCTGCAGACGAGCTGGCCATTCTGGAACCGTTCCGCGAATTTCTGCCTGAAAGCGTTTTCACACAAACAGCCTATATTCCGCCAAAATCAGGTACGCAGCAATTGGACCGTGCGCAGGTTCGGGCGGCTGGTAAATTACTGGATGACGCTGGTTGGCTGGTTGGTGACGATGGAATACGGCGTAATACCGAAGGGGTAGTCCTTGCGATTGACATCCTGAACAACTCGCCAGCGTTTGATCGTATCATCAACCCTTACGTTGAAAACCTGAAAACACTGGGGATCGAAGCCACCCACACACGTGTGGATTCTGCGCAGTATACAGAACGGCGCCGCAGTTTTGACTTTGACATGCTGGTTTCGACATACGGCAACTCGATTACGCCCGGTCTCGGACTGAAACAATGGTACGGCAGCGAAAACGCCGATGTGCCGTCACGCAATATCGCCGGGCTAAAGAACGAAGCAATCGACGCGTTGGTCGAGATCGTAATTGCCTCCGAAACCCGCGCGGAACTTAATCTGAACACCCGTGCTTTGGACCGCGCGTTACGTGCGCTCCATATCTGGGTGCCGCAGTGGTATAAGGACGTTCATACAGTCGCGTATCTTGATGTTTACAGGCATCCGGAAAACCTTCCGCCCTATTCGTTAGGGGATACGGATTTTTGGTGGTACGACGCTGATCGCGCTGCCGAACTTAAAGCCGCCGGAGCATTCTAACACCCCATGGGCGCCTATATTCTTCGACGTATGTTGCTCATTATCCCGACATTGTTCGGGATAATGGTGCTAAATTTTGCATTGGTGCAGTTCCTGCCCGGCGGCCCGATAGAGCAGGTCATTGCGCAGTTGGAAAACTCCGGTGACCCATTGGACCGCATCGGCGGCGATGGCAGTGATGCAGGGATTACTACGCAAAGTGGCGAGGGATCCAAGTATCAGGGCGCGCGCGGATTACCACCTGATTTCATTGAAAAGCTGGAGGCCCAGTTCGGTTTTGACAAACCTCCGCTGGAACGGTTCCTCCAGATGATGAAGGACTATGTCACGTTCGATTTCGGAGAGAGTTATTTCCGGTCTATCTCGGTCATTGATCTGGTGTTGGAAAAGATGCCGGTCTCGATATCATTAGGGCTATGGTCGACCTTGATTTCCTATATGATTGCCATTCCACTCGGTATCCGGAAGGCCACAAAGGAGGGGTCAAAGTTTGACACCTGGAGCTCTGCCGTTCTGATTGCCGCCTATGCCATCCCCGGTTTTTTGTTTGCGATTATGTTGGTTGTACTGTTCGCGGGCGGATCGTACTGGCGGATATTCCCGCTGCGTGGGCTTACCTCGAATGGCTTCGCGGACCTTGGTCTGCTGGGGCAAATCAAGGACTATTTCTGGCACATCGCCTTGCCGGTGCTGGCGGGCAGCGTCGGGGCGTTTACAGGCCTTTCAATGCTAACGAAAAATTCATTTCTGGACGAGATCAGGAAGCAATACGTTGTCACGGCCCGCGCCAAAGGTCTTACAGAACGC
>DFBD01000014.1:9762-14801 GCA_002367255.1 Rhodobacterales bacterium UBA3089
ATTTTCATCAGTGTTTTCTTTGGCGGCTCGTTAATAATCGAAACCATATTCTCGCTTGATGGCTTGGGGCGATTGGGCTTTGATGCCGCTTTGACCCGCGATTATCCAGTCATGTTCGGCACCTTGTTTTTCTTTACGCTTTTAGGGTTGTTCATAAAGTTGGTTTCGGATCTTACCTATGTCTGGATCGACCCGCGCATCGATTTTGAAAGTAGGCAGACATGAAGCTTACCTCGCTGCAACGCCGCCGCCTTTCGAACTTTCGTGCAAACCGCCGTGCGCTTTGGAGCCTGTGGATTTTCGGAACCCTCTTCATTTTGTCCTTGTTTGCCGAATTTATCGCCAACGACCACCCGTTGCTCGTCTCTTACAAAGGCGAGTTACGTGCGCCAATTTTCACATTCTATTCCGAGGCTGATTTCGGTGGCGATTACCGAACCGAGGCCAGCTATGCAGACCCGGAACTTCAATGTTTGATTGTCAGCGGTGGACAAGCGGACATCTGTTTCGTTGGCCCGACAAGCGCAAACGAAGTGATGGCGGATGTGCTGGACGGCTCGTTGGAGGTTAGCGACAAAGGCTGGATACTCTGGCCATTGATCCCCTACAAATTCAACACCGTAGACACGCACAACGTAAAAACGGCACCGGGTGCGCCGGATCGCCATCACTGGCTTGGCACAGACGATCAGGCGCGTGACGTGCTGGCGCGGATTATCTACGGGTTTCGTATATCGATAATTTTCGCCATTATCGTTACCGTTTCCACCTCTGTACTGGGTATTATTGCGGGGGCTGCACAAGGATATTACGGCGGATTATTCGACCTGATGTTCCAACGGTTTACCGAGGTTTGGGGTTCCTTGCCAAGTTTATATATCATCATAATTTTATCGGCAATTTTCAACATGACCTTCTGGCTGCTTATCCTGATTATCGTCGCTTTTGGCTGGGGGGCGCTTGATGGCGTGGTGCGGGCGGAATTCCTGCGTGCGCGAAATTTCGAATATGTTCGCGCGGCCCGCGCCCTTGGGGTCCGCGACCGCATTATCATCTTTCGCCACGTCCTGCCCAATGCAATGGTCGCCACGTTAACCATGTTACCTTTCATCGTTACCGGAACAATCGGTGCCCTCGCTGGCCTCGACTTTCTGGGTTTCGGTTTGCCATCATCCTACCCCTCGCTGGGCGAGCTGACGTTACAAGCAAAATCCAACCTGAATTCCCCGTGGTTAGGGTTCTCGGCGTTTTTCACCTTCACCATCATGCTGTCGCTTCTGGTTTTCATATTTGAAGGCGTGCGCGACGCGTTCGACCCTAGAAAGACATTCAATTGAGCGCCCCACTTCTAAGCGTAAAAGACCTGTCCGTCCGGTTCGGGGACGCAGCAGATGTCGTGCATAATGTTAGTTTCGACGTTCACGCAGGCGAGACGGTCGCGATTGTCGGCGAGAGTGGATCGGGTAAATCGGTAACCGCGTTGTCAACCGTATCGTTGCTGCCGGACAACGCTGTAATCACCGGTGATGCCACCTATCTTGGCGAGCAGATGTTGGGCGCAGAGCAAAAAACCCTGCGTCGCATTCGCGGCAATGACATCAGTTTTATCTTTCAGGAACCTATGACGTCTCTGAACCCACTGCATACAATTGAAAAACAAGTAGCCGAGAGCCTTGCCCTTCATCAGCGAATTACCGGAGCCAAGGCACGTGCCCGCATTTTGGAGCTGCTGAAAAAAGTCGGAATTGATAACCCGGAAACGCGACTTGAGGCTTATCCACACCAGCTTTCGGGTGGGCAGCGACAGCGGATTATGATCGCAATGGCATTGGCAAACAAACCGGATTTATTAATTGCAGATGAACCGACAACAGCACTGGATGTGACCATTCAGGCGCAAATCCTCGAACTTCTGGCGAACTTGCAACGCCGTGAAGGTATGGGGATGCTATTCATCACACACGACCTGAACATTGTGCGCCGGATTAGCGACAGGGTGTGCGTGATGCAGAACGGTGAAATTGTCGAAAGTGGGCCTACCAAGGACATTTTCGACAATCCGCAACACGATTACACACGCAAACTTCTTGCCGCCGGTGCAGCGGGGCAACCAGCACCGCTTCCAACTGACGCCCGCACGGTTCTAAGTGTTGAAGACCTGCGCGTGTGGTTCCCCATCAAACGCGGTATACTTCGCCGGACGGTTGGCCACATCAAGGCCGTAAACCAGGCCAGCTTTACTATCAATGCGGGGGAGACCCTTGGAATTGTCGGGGAAAGCGGTTCGGGCAAGACCACCATCGCGCTGGCAATTTTGCGGCTGATTTCGTCAGAGGGGGCGATCCGGTTTCAAGGGCAAGATATTGCGGCCTTGAAGAACGCCCAAATGCGTCCGCTTCGCAAAGACATTCAAATTGTTTTCCAAGACCCGTTCGGCTCCCTTTCCCCGCGCATGACCGTGGAACAGATTATCGCCGAAGGGTTAGGTGTGCACGAGGTAGAGACAGGGCAAAATACACGCCAGCTTGTGGTTGATATCCTGCGAGAAGTTGGCCTCGACCCCGCCATGATGGAACGGTACCCCCACGAATTTTCGGGGGGCCAGCGTCAGCGAATTGCCATTGCGCGGGCGATGATCTTGCGACCCGGATTGCTGGTGCTGGACGAGCCGACTTCGGCGCTGGATATGACCGTTCAATCCCAGATCGTCGATTTGCTGCGGGAATTGCAGGAAAAGCACCGTTTGGCCTATCTGTTTATCAGCCATGACCTGAAGGTGGTTCGCGCATTGTCGCACAAAGTGCTGGTGATGAAAGACGGTGATGTTGTTGAATCGGGTGATGTTCAGCAGGTTTTTCAAGACCCGCAGACGCGCTATACCCGCGAACTGATGGCCGCCGCTTATGATTTGACGGCATCCAACGCCGCCGCCAGGTAAAAACAACGATCACAGTTTCGTTTTGCCGGTTGAACTCGGTAGGTTGGCCTATACATTGTTGCTACCATTAGCGGAGGAATAATAATGAAGGCATCGCGCCTACTTCTCGTTGGACTTTTAGCACTGGCAACGCCGGTATTTGCACAGCAAGCCAAAGTCACAACCTTTACGTTGCAAAACGGGATGGAAGCCGTGGTAATCGAGGATCACCGCGCGCCAGTCGTTACCCATATGGTCTGGTATCGTGTCGGTTCGGCGGACGAGGCACCGGGGAAATCCGGCATTGCCCATTTTTTGGAACACCTGATGTTTGTTGGCACAGACGACATCCCCGAAGGGGATTTCAGCCGCATTATTGAGGGGTTAGGCGGGGACGACAACGCTTTCACCTCGTACGACTACACCGCATATTTTCAGCGCATTTCTACCGAGCATCTGGAACTGATGATGACGATGGAAGCGGACCGGATGCGCGATCTTGTTCTGAACGAAGAGGCCGTGCAGACCGAACGTGATGTGGTGTTGTCTGAACGCGCACAACGTACTGACAGTGATCCGGGTAGTTTATTTTCCGAACAACGCGCCGCGGCGCTTTACATGAACCATCATTACGGCATTCCGGTGATAGGATGGCGTCATGAAATCGAACAATTGAACCTGACTGATGCGCTAGAGTTTTACCGTCACTATTACGCGCCAAATAACGCAATTCTTGTGGTGGCCGGAGACGTCGATCCGCATGAAGTCGAAGCATTGGCCGTCGCGCATTACGGCAAACTTGAACCATCCGATGGCATCACGGCGCGGGCTCGGCCAACAGAACCGCCACATCTTTCGCCGCGCCGACTGGAATTTTTTGATGCGCGTGTCTCTAATCCTTATGTCATCCGCTCTTATCTCGCGCCGGAACGCAACACTGGTTCGCAATCGCAGGCTGCGGCTTTAACCGTTCTTGCAGAATTGCTCGGTGGTAGTGGCTTGACATCCGTATTGGGCAAAGCGTTGCAACTAGAAGACCCGATTGCCGTTTCAACGGGGGCGTTTTACAGCGCAACCTCGCTCGATCCTGACAGTTTTGGCGTGTACGTTGTCCCTGGAGCAGGTGTTTCGCTGCAAGAGGCCGAGGCAAAGATGGATACTGTTCTGGAAGAGTTTCTGCTCAATGGGCCTGACCCGGCACAAATGGAACGGATCAAGGCGCAAATCCGCGCCTCGGAAATCTATGCTCTGGACGACCAAAACGGCCTGGCGCGACGTTACGGTGCCGCCCTTTCCATTGGCTTAACCATCGAGGACATCGCCAATTGGCCTGACGAACTTAATGCCGTTACAGCCGACGATGTGATGGCCGCCGCCCGCGATGTGTTCACGCTGGAAAACTCCGTTACCGGCTGGTTGATGAAGGAGGGCACAGAATGAGACACCTATTATCCTTATTTTTTGCAATCGCACTTGCCGTTCCAGCCAGTGCAACCGACATTCAAAAAGTCACATCCGAAAGCGGCATAACCGCGTGGTTGGTGGAAGAACATAGCATCCCTATCGTATCCTTTGATATCCTGTTCCGAGGTGGCGCAAGCATCGAGCCGTCTGATAAGCATGGCGCAACATATCTGATGACCGGCCTTCTTGAAGAGGGTGCCGGGCAATATGATGCAACCGAATTTCTTGAAGCAACGGAGGCCCTCGCCGCGCGGTTCAGTTTTGACGCCAGCCGCGATTTGGTCAGCATCAACGCCACCGTTTTGAAGGAAAACCTGGACCCTTCAATGGAATTGCTGCGTATCGCCCTGACAGAGCCACGCTTCGACGCAATTGCGTTCGAAAGGGTGCGCGAACAGGTCAACTCCGTCATTCGAAGGGCTGAAACCAACCCGCAATCCTTGGGAGGAAGCCACTTCCGCACCCTGGCATTCGGCGATCACCCCTATGCCCGCAGTTTAGAGGGCACATTGGAAAGCATCGCAGCCCTTACACCTCAAGACATGCGCGAAGCACATCAAACCGCGCTTACACACGACAGAATTGTGGTTGGCGTCGTGGGGGACATCACACCTGAAGAACTGGCCAAACTGCTAGATACAGTATTTGCAGCTTTGCC
>DFBD01000014.1:14821-24069 GCA_002367255.1 Rhodobacterales bacterium UBA3089
GGTATCATGCGCGATGATCCGGATTATATCGCTGCGTACGTAATGAACCATATTATGGGAACTGGTTTTACGTCGCGATTAAATCAGGAAATCCGTGAAAAACGAGGGCTTACCTACGGTGTCTCCAGTTTCTTGGCACCATATGACCGCGCGGGGCTGTACATGGGGGCAATGTCCAGTTCAAACGAAAACATAGCCGAGGCGATTGATCTGATCCGGCTTGAGTGGGCAAAGATGGCAGACAACGGCGTAACGAACGAAGAGCTGGAAGCGGCACAAAAATATTTGACCGGCTCGTATCCATTGCGGTTCGACAGCAATGGTGCGATCGCCTCAATTCTTGCCGGGTTACAGTTCGCGAACTTGCCTATTGATTACATAGCCACCCGTAACGACCTTGTGAATGCAATCACAGTTGAGGATATAAACCGGGTCGCTTCGCGCCTTGTACAGCCGGACAAACTACACTTCGTAATAGTCGGTCAACCTGAAGGCATTGCTGCCAGATAATTTGCCTTGGAACCTCGATATAACGGATGGCAGCTTTGCCCTTAAAGCTCGATTTCGTAAACATTGTTGTCAGTAAGGTCTTTAATCAAGTTTACCCGTTCGCCATTCCAGTGATAGGAAATATGCCGTCCCTGAATTGGTATGCTCATTGCATCAGGGTAAAGCGTAGCGATGCATTCGCCGTCGGCATATCGAACGCTGGGATAAACAATTCCGTCCCCACCAGCCGCCTTTACTGCATGTGCAAATGCTTGAGATGCGGTGTAATCATCTTTGTCCAAAAAGGCATCATATCCTTCGCCGCGAATATCGATCAGCGGCGTATCGATTGCACCAACAAGTTCGCGCATGTCGGCAATCCAACCTTGGCCCTCGTTCGTTGCTGCGCAAAATACACCCTTGTGATGGATGGTTTCGAAAAGTGCTGTCTCATACGAGTTCCCGGCATAATACGCCCCGAAAGTTCCATCGTGAAACCGCCCCGCCCATTCCGGGCTAACATGCGTAAAAGGAGCCATCACATATGACGCGCCTGCACCGCCTACACGGCGTTCTGGTGGGACGAGATCGATGTTGCCGATTGTTTCCGCTAACCGCGCACTGGTTTTGGTTTCGGCTGCATTCAAAAGGTTCCAGTCTTTCGGGTCGGCAATGTCCTCAAACAAATCTACTGGCGGATAACGGGAGTTAATTAGACGATAGGTCTTACCCCACTGCACATGCGTTCTCGGAGCATTCATTACCACTCCCCACGCGCAGCATCCAGGTATCGGCGCACACGCATCAAGTCGGTCAGTTGCCCTCCGAGCATGACATCCAATGCAGACGCCCCTCCAAACGCAGCATTCGGACGCTTAATCCAGCCATAGCCGCGTTCAGGGTCTTTGAATAAAAGGCGCAAAGCTTTGTGGATGCCCATGAGATTGGAGAGACGAGCAGATTGATCGACGGTTGCCCGACCCATTTCTCCAGCCTTCCAGCGACTATATGTGCGCGTAACGATGCCCCCCAGTAAGGTCGCAGCCTGATCATCTGTCAGCTGCCAGCGATCAAACAGGTTAATCACAGCGCGTTGCATCGCCTGCGCTTCCAGTGCGGTCACTTCCGGTCCATCTGGGGTAATAGGGTCGGTAACAAGTCTTAGTCTCTGCATATCTTCCTCCGGTCACCTTTGTGACATTTGTCATAATGTGGGCACATTTAGGACAAATGTAAAGAGCCGCATTGCACAACCGCTTCCTGAAACGACCTGAACCGTAACCACTACAACGCATCACACCCGCAATAAATTGAAAATACCTGCGTGATCCTACAAGCGGGTCACATCAATAATGGGAGGTTTTCTATACGGTTGGCAAATTCGGCACGTAAATGAACCAAACCCAATCCGACACCGTTCCGACAGGAAACGAGAAATGGATTTAGACTAAGGAAATATGGTGCACCCGGCACGATTCGAACGTGCGACCCCCTGATTCGTAGTCAGGTACTCTATCCAGCTGAGCTACGGGTGCTTGAGGGGCGGTTTAGCGTTGCCCGCCCGCCTTTGCAAGAGGCAAAACGCGCAATTTTCAGCAATTATTTTTCGCGCTCCGGCAGAAATATTCGAAACGATGTGCCAGCCTCCGAGGTCTCGATCAATTCCAGAATTCCACCGTGCCCACGCACCAGTTCGGCAGCAATCGCCAAGCCCAAACCTGTGCCCCCTCGACGTGCCCCGCCCTGGAAGGGCTTGAATAAAAACTCGCGCGCTTTGTCAGGCAATCCGGGGCCGGTATCCCGCACAATAATATCAACGCCACCGTCGCGAAGATCAGCCGAGATACTGACGACTCCCAGCTTCCCCGTCCCCTCGATCGCCTGTCGCGCATTGCGGACAAGGTTGGTTAACACCCTGAACATCTGCTCGGGGTCTGCCGAAATCTGCACGTCATGGGTCACTGTCGAGATAAGCTGAACCTTCTGCGTTTCCCGCAGCGCATCGTTTTCAATCACATCGTCGACAATCGTTTTCAGGTTCACCGCGTTAATCACGGGCTCCGGCTCATCTGCCTTGCCGAAGGTTAATGTCCGTTCACAAAGGTTAATGCCGCGTGAAAGCGAGTTCAGCAGCTTCGGCGCCATCTTCTGCACCTTGGGGTCATCGCTCATCTCTAGCCGATCCGCCAGAATTTGCGTGGTCGTCAGAATGTTGCGCAGATCATGGCTAACCTTGGATACCGCGCCGCCCAGCGATGCCAAACGCTCCTTCTGTCGTAACGATGCAATCAACTGCAATTGCATGTCTTGCAACGCCGTCTCTGCCTCGCGCAACTCGGAAATCGAGGCGCCCGGTTTGATAACATTGTTCGCATCCTCGGGATTATTGCGAAACTGCATCATCGACGAGATCACCTTGTTCATAGGCCGTGCGATCAGCGCCTGAAGCGATAAAAACAGCAATGCGCCAGTTATCAGCGAAATCACCAGCGACAAGATAAACACGTTACGACCATATTCCAGCATCGCCGCTTTAACCGGCGCCTCGTTCATCACGATTTCAATCTGGATGCCCGCGTCCTTTACCGGTTGCCCGATGATACGGATCACGTTCCCCGGCTTCCCGAACGCACAAACAATAGAATCCCTGATCGGTCCAAAGAACCCCGGATCGCGCAGATCAAACGTCTCGCTAATCGGTTTTGATAGCGGCATAGCCAAAACCAGTTCTCGCACCGCGTCCCGCCGCAGAACGATGTTCAGAACCTCGGCATTTTTCAACAACTCGTCCGCCAGTTCAGGGGCGACCATATCGTCAGGTGTGGCCAGCAACGCCAAGGACGCCAGTTGCGCCAGCTCTAACCGATCCTGCAAATACCCCAACCGGAAGTTTGAAACCGAGGGCACAAACAGCAGCACCTCCGCCACCATAACGAACAGGAAGCTAAGCAGCAGGAACCGACCTGACAAGGTTTTGAAAAACATCTACGCCCCGATTGTTTTATTGGTTGGCGCGGATTCTATGCATAAGTGCCCGCGCTCACAAGTTTCTAGGCGACACCTGCCCTAAATAAACCGCTGCACAAGCCGCACAATCCGCTTCACGCGCGCATTTTTAAACAAGCGTGGCGTGTAGTACTGCCCCGCCACCCGCTTGTTGATCTCGCCCAGCGTGGGGTACGGTGCCACCATCGCCGCCACCGCGCCGACCTTCAGGCCGTTCGCGATCACCAACGCCCATGTCTGGATCAACTCGCCAGCCTGCGCCCCCACAATCGAGGCCCCAATAGGTTTACCCTTCAGCACCATCACCTTGATAAAACCTTTAGTATTCCGTTCAGCCCGCGCACGATCATTCTCGGCATACGCGAATCGCAGCACCTCGACCCTACCACCATGCGCCTCAAGTGCCTGTGCCTCGGTCATTCCAACTTGCGCGATCTCTGGGTCGGTAAAGGTAGCCCACGGGATGTGCTTTTCAGTGGCCTTGGCAGGCAGCCCAAACAACGCAGACCGTATAATAACCCCCGCATGATACCCCGCCACATGCGTGAATTGCAGTCCACCAGCCACATCGCCAATCGCATACACCCGCTTGTTGGTCGTCTTCAGCCCCGCATCCACCACAATACCGGACCGATGCGTTTCAATCCCCGCGATTTCCAGATCCAGCTTGTCGACATTCGGTTTCCGGCCCACCGCCATCAAGATATGCGAGCCATGATAAGCCCCCCCATCCTGCGTCTTAACCGTCACCCCGTCACCGCCAATAACCTTTGAGACCATCGCCCCCTCGACAATCTCGACACCCTCGGCACGGATATTCTCCAACGCAATCGCCGCCATTTCAGGATCATCGCGCCCCAAGGCCTTCATGCCCTCAAGCACCGTCACCCGAGACCCCAGCCGCACATGTGCCTGCGCCATTTCCATGCCGATTGGCCCACCACCAATAATCAACAGGTGTTCAGGGCGCTCTCGCAACTCAAACAGGCTCTCGTTAGTCAGGTAATCCACCCCGTCCAATCCGGGAATGGGTGGCACAAACGGCGAAGACCCGGTGGCGATCACAAACCGCCGCGCAGTGATAATAGTATCACCTGCCTGCACTTCGGTCGGTGAAATAAATCGCCCGTACTCGGAAATGACTTGAACGCCCAGCCCCTCGAACCGCTCAACAGAATCGTGTGGCTCAATGCCCTTGATGACGCCGGACACATGTTCCATCGCCGCACCGTAATCCACCACAGGCTCCACCGGAGTCACCCCGTAAGCCGCCCCGGCAGTCATTGCATGCGCATGCTTCCCCGCCGCAATCAGCGCTTTGGAAGGTACACAGCCATAGTTCAAACAATCGCCACCCATCTTGTGGCCTTCGAGCAGCACCACACTGGCCCCCATCTGCACAGCCCCCGCCGCAACGGACAATCCGCCAGAGCCAGCGCCGATCACACAAATGTCAGTTTTAATACGCTCCATAATTCTGCCCCTTATTTCTTAAATGTCTTTAGGATGACCGGTAGCAACGACAGCGCACATAACGCTAAAATCGGACCAAGAATTTTCGGTTCGAATATAATGCCAAGGTCAGGGCCCTCGCCCCGCGCGAACACCTCGCCCAGACCTGTTCCGACCCATGTGTATACAAACCCGCCGGGGATGATTCCCACGAAGGTCGTCCATATAAATGTCCGCAATTTTGTCCCCACCAATGCTGGCACCAGATTCGCGACAAAGAACGGAAATGCTGGAACAAGTCGCATTATAAGCAGAAAGCTTATCTCGTTTTCATTCAGGCCCGCTTTGATTTTGCCAACCATGCCGCCTGCATTATCCATCCTGCGCGAAAGATAGTCGCCCAGTCCGAACCGCGCCGCCTGAAATATTATAACCGCACCAATGGTTGCGCTTGTAATGTTGTATAACGCCCCGGGAAACAGACCAAACAGGAACCCGCCTGTTAGGGAAATGATCGCCGCACCCGGTAGCGAAAATGCCACAATCGCGACATAGACCAGAATAAACCCTAGCGATGCCGTGATAAAATTCGCATCCCGCCACGCCAACAACGCCTCGCGGTTATCCCGAAGCGCTTCGAAACTAAGGTAATCTCGAAGCGTAAAGAATCCGATAACTGCGACCACGGCTATCCCGATCAAGGGCAACATCTTTTGCACCGACATCCCGTCTGTTTTACCTGTTGCCATGAAAGCCTCCTAGAATGAGTAATTGCGTTGCCACCTATTTGCAGCCTTGCGATCACTTCCGAAAGAGACCTCACGCTTCCTTGATGGAATTTCATCTAATGTTTCAGTATTGTGCTAATACCGCCGGTTTCGCCCTCGCAAATGTTTCTGGAATCAGGGCATTTTTCGGCTGAATCCGAATTGACTTCCGATATCACTACGCCTAAACAGCCATTTCAGAATTTCCGGTCAGGCGAATCCCTTTCGCCGCCCGAGCAGGAGTAAGAAAATGAAACGTACATACCAGCCGAGCAATCTTGTTCGTAAACGCCGCCACGGTTTCCGTTCGCGCATGGCAACTAAAAACGGTCGCAAGATTGTTAACCGTCGTCGTGCCCAGGGCCGTAAAAGCCTGACTGCGTAAACCGACCTAGGTTACAGTTTATGAAACCGCCGGAGGCAGACCGCGAACCCATTTCAGGGAACGCCGGTGAAACGCCCCCGGCGGTTTCTGTTTGTCCGATGGAAACTTTGCGCAAACGCAGTGATTTCCTGCTGGCAGCCCGCGCCCGCCGTCAATCCGCCAAAGGTCTGCTGCTGCAAGCGCGGCGCCGTGACCACAGCGAATTGATCCGCGTTGGCTATACCTGTTCCAAGAAAGTCGGGAACGCCGTGGCCCGCAACCGCGCCAAACGTCGCCTCCGCGAGGTCGCTCGTGCAGTTCTGCCGACGCAAGGCAAAGCAGGTTGGGATTACGTTTTGGTTGGCCGCCACCTTGAAACTATCGACCGCCCTTTCCATCTGTTGGTCCAGGATATGGAAACCGCGCTGTCCAGAATACACGCGCCGCGAAAGCCACGTAAATGACACCACTCGCCTTTATCATCAGCCTGCCGGTCAAGCTTTATCGCATAGTCGGCAGCCCATGGGTCGGCCGCAACTGCCGGTATCAACCGACCTGTTCAGCTTATGCGCTGGAAGCGTTGGAAAAACACGGCGCGATCAAAGGCACGTGGCTAGCCATCAAACGCATCGGCCGCTGCCACCCGCTTGGCAGCGACGGCTATGACCCTGTGCCTGAAAAGCACGACGATCAACTCTAGCTGCAATCCCAGTTAAAGATAACGTTTTCAAACCGGCGTGCCCTTAAATCCGCTTCGGTTATAAGGAAACATGCCTCACCTGCATCGCCCCACATCATTTTGTAAGGCATGCCAAATTGCATAATAACGCATGTATATTCCGTCAACTTGTCATTCGACCGGATATCTTGTTGTGTAAATCGTGGATGTCCGCCGAAATACATGCCAGCGGAATTCTGACCAGCGAGGTCCTCGAAAAACGTGTCAACAGAATGCAATCTTTCGACTACTTTCGCGGCAATAGAATGGCCCCGACGTTCATATTTCTTCCACCAAAAATCAGTCAGCTTGGCTATGCGATAATCTTCGCCAGATGGTTGGGCTATGCGTTCTTCAAATTCAATGACCAAACCGTTCGCATGCAAGTCCTCATCCTGAAACGGTGAAAACTCTAGTTGCGCCCCTTTGTAAGGATCGGACAACTCCAACCCGTCACTAGACGTGTGAAACACCGTCCGAAATCCTTCCTGATTTTTTGAGGGAAATTCGCACCCAAACAAGTCATCGTCTGAAACAAAAAACTGCAACAAGCCCGTATCAGGATAACCAGCCAGCGGCGGTGCATCAGCAAAATTGATCTGCGCCAGAAATATCATCGGATTTTTATTCGCACCGACGGGCAAACCCGAACCTTTTGGCCAAGCAGGCCAGCCACCAAACCGGCTCTCATCAATACGCGTGGATATTCTGTCCGGTTGCGGTATGCATTCGACTGCTGGCACAGCCATCTCCCGGGCCAGTGCCTTTGCAGATTCTATATCCTTATCCAATGCTTCTTGTAGGTCGATATCCTTATCCAGCGTGTCTTGTAGTTTCGCTGACTTCCCGAATAGCAGTTCCAGTAAATTCATATCGCACGCGCCTTCAATTTATAAAATATTTCTTGGTCCATTTATTGTTCTTCAAGCATCACCTATATAAAGCCCAAATTAGCACACTATCGCCGCTAGACAACGAAAGTCTCACATGCTTGATTCCGAAATCCATCCGCTGTTTGAGGGCGCACCGACCAGCACGACCTTCAAAAAGCTCCGTAAACGCATCATCCGCCAAACCCGCGAAGCGATCGAGCAGTACGGCATGGTTGAGCGTGACGCCAAGTGGCTGGTCTGCCTGTCGGGCGGCAAAGACAGCTACACGCTGCTCGCCGCGCTGGCTGAACTGCAATGGCGCGGGTTGCTGCCTGTCGAAATCCTCGCCTGCAATCTGGATCAAGGCCAACCGGGGTTCCCTTCCGGCGTTCTGCCCGAGTTCCTTGAACGTATGAAAGTCCCGCACCGGATCGAATACAAAGACACCTACTCCGTTGTCGTCGATAAAATCCCCGACACCAAAACCTTTTGCTCCCTGTGTTCCCGCCTACGTCGCGGCAACCTTTACCGTGTCGCGCGCGAGGAAGGTTGCTCTGCCATCGTCCTTGGCCACCACCGCGACGATATTCTTGAAACTTTCATGATGAGCTTTTTCCACGGCGGCAAGCTGGCAACCATGCCCCCCAAACTGGTGAACGACGAAGGCGACCTGTTCGTCTATCGCCCGCTGTCCCATGTGGCCGAGGAAGACTGCGAAAAATTCGCCGCTGCTATGAACTATCCAGTCATCCCGTGCGACCTGTGCGGTTCCCAAGACGGGCTGCAAAGGCAGCAGGTTAAACAGATGTTGAACGAGTGGGAAAAAAACTCGCCCGGTCGCCGCCAAGTCATGTTCAAGGCGTTAACCAACGCAAACCCCTCACATCTGCTCGATTCCAGCCTATTTGACTTCGCTGGACTGCAAAGATCCACCATTAAACCTTGACCTTTCGGCCCTATCCCTGTTGAAGGCACTAGACGAATTACTGCTATCCGGAGTGAACGATGGACGACCAAAATAAAAACCTTCTTCTAGCCACTGGCCTTAGCTTTCTGGTGATCTTTGTATGGTTCATCCTGTTCCCGCCCGAGCAAGTCGAAGTGCAGCCGGAAACATCTGAAACTACATTCACACAAGTTGACGGTGTAGCTAGCGTTCCACAGGCCGACGGCACGTTCACCGCCGCCGCCCCTGCCACGGCAACAACACCTGAAGAGACCCGCGAAAACGCGTTGGCCCAGACGGACCGTGTCGCGATTAAAACTGACCGTGTAGATGGTTCGGTATCGTTGCTAGGCGGCCGTATCGACGATCTGCACCTGACAGATTACAACGTCGTCCAAAACGTCGATACTGACAAGGTAACGCTTCTTTCGCCCGCCAATTCTGCCGCCCCGTATTACACCGTCCACGGTTGGGCGCCTGCCGGTGGGCTCGATGCCTCTGCTGTTCCGGGTGCTACGACGGTCTGGACCGTTGAAAGCGGAAGCGTTCTTACCGAAACAACGCCGCTAACCATCATGTGGGACAACGGCGCTGGCCTTGTCTTCCATCGCACTATCGCGGTTGATGAAAACTA
>DFBD01000014.1:24190-24522 GCA_002367255.1 Rhodobacterales bacterium UBA3089
GACGACATGCCTGACGAAAAGTTTGACGCTGCCGAAGGTGGCAACATTGACCGCATCGACGTAGCTGAAAGCGGTTGGATCGGCATGACCGATAAATACTGGATGACAACGCTGATCCCGCTTCCGGGCCAGCCGTTCGCATCCGTATCGAAATACACCCCCGGCAACGACACTTATCAGGCTGACATGCGCTTGCCCGTCATGGAAATCTCCGGTGGTCAAGACGCCGAGATCACCACATTACTTTTCGCTGGTGCCAAAGAGGTATCCACGATCCGCGCCTACCAAGACGATATGGGCATCGACAAATTCGTGGACTCGGTTGACTGGGG
>DFBD01000014.1:24645-24866 GCA_002367255.1 Rhodobacterales bacterium UBA3089
GTGATCAAAACGCTGCTGTCGCCGCTAGCGTACAAATCCTACGTTTCCATGGCCAAGATGAAAAAACTGCAGCCAGAAATGGAAGAACTGAAAAAACGCACAGGCGACGACAAGCAAGCCATGCAAAAAGAGATGATGGAGCTTTACAAGAAGAACAAGGTGAACCCCGCCGCGGGCTGTCTGCCGATCCTTCTGCAGATCCCGATCTTCTTCTCGCTCTA
>DFBD01000227.1:0-3661 GCA_002367255.1 Rhodobacterales bacterium UBA3089
CGCAATCTTGCGAATTTGGGGCGCAATGATGTCCGAAGCCGAGGGGTTTCGCAGCGAATGGCGTGTTTCCGGCGTTATCCTTGTTGTTATTGCAGGGATTTCACTAATTATTAACCTTGGGGCATAATGGCCCTAGTCCTGCCCTAATTCCGTCAAACTTGTAAACGATGTTGGTCCCAACTTCAGAAAAAGGGACACGGTCATGGTCAGCATCAACGCATCAGACGTTAGCAACGAAAAAGAAAACCTCCGCCCAAGCGTTACAGTGCGCCTCGCGCGGTCGTTCTTCGATATGCGTGCCACAACTGAAGAGTTGATAAGCGAACGCCCTTCCGAAGCCCGCCTTCTTATGCTGGTGATTTTGTCCGACATGATTTTCATCCTGTCCTGGACGCTGAAAACCCTGATCTCTCCAACAACGGCTGTTACTGCTTCGTTGGGGGCGGATGCAGTGCTTTGGCTCTTGGTTGCAGTGATGCTGCGTACTACCGGGGTTTACGCGCTGGCGCTGTTCGTTGGCATCATTGTCAAGATCCTGGGCGGTAAGGCGACCTTGCTTGAAACGCGTATCGGTGTGATCTGGGGCGTATTTGTTGCCGCGCCGATTGGCCTGATCATCGCCGAGTTTTCGGTATTGATCAATAACTTCGACGGCAGTTTTGCTCTCCTTCAGAGCCAAGGTGTCCAGATGACCCCATACTGGCTTGGTATGGTTCCATTTGTATGGTTCGTTGCCAAAGGGGCTGCTGCTGCAAACCGCATCGAAAATGCGGTTCCGGTTTTCGGTACGCTCGCTGCCCTTGCCATAATTCTGGTGGGCGGCTTGCGCTATATGGCGATGTGAAGCTAAACAACTGGAATCAAAGTATTTGGTTTTGATTCCAGCCTTTATAGAACGCTTTTATGTACCTTTACGAGTATCTGTGTTTGTTGATAAACTCTGGGGGATGATATGGTAAGTGAAACGAATTTTTCCGAAGCAAATTTTAAGGCCGGGTACGGTACATATCAACAAAGTCATACTGGCTTGGCTGTGCGCATTCTGGATGCGTGGAAAGACATGCCGGCATCCACCCGCCGCCTGATCGCGGAGCGCCCGTCCGAGGCTCGCCTTTTATTTTTCGTCCTCCTTTCGGACCTGATTTTCTTCCTGTCTTTCTCCGTTAAGACCGTTGTTAGCCCTACATCAATCGCCGAAAGTGCTTTGCCAAACGACGTTGCCTTGCTTTTGGTGGTTGCCTTGATGGGGCGAACCGCTTCGATTTACGCGTTTTCGGTAATTCTTGGCCTAATACTTCGCGTATTTGGTGGCACTGGTACTTTGAAAGATACGCGCGCAGGTGTGTTCTGGGGCACTTTTGTGTCAGCCCCGTTCGAAGTTTTTGCCGCAATTCTGGCTGTCAGCATGGCGCGGCTTGAGGGTGTCATGCCATTCCTGTCCGGCGAGACGATCTCACTGGCGCCATTATGGCTCGGCCTTCTGCCGTATATCTGGTTCGTTTCGGCTGGCGCAACATCGGCCCACGGTTTCAAAAAATTCTACCCACTATTTGCCGCTCTTTCGCTGCTATGTATTGTAGGTATGTTCTGGGCACTATATCTAAGGGCAAACGGAGTAATCTAAATGCCCATTCCCTTGCTGGAACTGGCAAGGGAGAGTTTCTTCCGGCCACGTACCGCTGCGCCACATTTAATCGGGTTAAATCTATCCCGAAACACACTGATCGAGGCGGCCTTGCTTTTGGCGGTCCTTACGATTTTGTCGCAATTCCTGCTATATACCTTCATACAAACACAAGCTGCGGAGCTGTGGACGGTTAAGTTCTCCATGCCGCTGGCAGATGTTGCCGTGCAATTCGTTAACGCTTATATCGTTAGCCAAATCGTGGTCCTGTTGGCGCGTGGTATCAAGGTGGATGTGGCCTTTTCCGACGCGATGGTCGTTTACCTGTGGTTCAATTTCCTGTTGGTGGTCCTGCTTGCGGTAATGATCCTGACTTCGGCGCTGCTTGGTCCGTTCGGGATGTTTGTGGTGCTGTTCACCATCGTGTGGGGGCCATACACTTTGGCGGTTTTCTGGTCCCAACTTCTAGGCACCAAAAATCTGTTCTTGGGATTTGTGGTGGCCCTTGTGGCATTCCTGATCGCAAGCATTATATCAGTTATTGTGGCAAGTATACTTGGCCTGCCAGTGATGGAGCTTACCCCGAAGATGGAGCTTACCCCGAATGTATGACGTAAATGCGATCCGCAAAGACTTCCCGATTCTATCGCGCGAGGTCCACGGCAAACCTTTGGTTTATCTCGACAATGGCGCATCGGCGCAAAAGCCGCAGGTGGTAATTGATGCCGTCACCCGTGGCTACGCCGAGGAATATGCGAATGTCCATCGCGGGCTACATTACCTGTCGAATTTGGCGACGGATAAATACGAAGCCGTGCGCGGCACAGTGCAAAAATTTCTTGGCGCGGAACGCGAGGAAGAAATCCTGTTCACGTCGGGTTCCACCGAAGGGTTGAACCTCGTATCCTATGGCTGGGGCGTTCCCAACCTGAAGGCCGGCGACGAGATCATCCTCTCCGTGATGGAACACCACGCCAACATCGTCCCGTGGCATTTCCTGCGTGAACGCATGGGTGTTGTACTAAAATGGGTCGATATTGCCGAGGATGGCTCGCTTGATCCCCAAGCTGTCATCGACGCGATCTCGCCGCGGACCAAGATGGTGGCAATCACCCATATGTCGAATGTGCTCGGCACCGTAGTCGATGTTAAAACGATCATTGCTGCGGCCCATGACAAAGGCGTTGTGGTCTGCGTCGATGGCTCCCAATCTACGGTTCATATGCCCGTTAACGTTGCCGATCTTGGCGCGGATTTCTACGCCATCACCGGCCACAAGCTTTACGGCCCCTCGGGGTCCGGCGCGATCTATATCAAGTCCGAACGCCAAGCCGAAATGCGCCCCTTCATGGGCGGCGGCGATATGATTGGCGAGGTCACGAAAGACGTCGTCACCTACAACTCCCCCCCCCATAAATTCGAGGCAGGCACCCCCGGCATCGTTCAGACCATCGGCATGGGCGTGGCGCTGGAGTACATGATGGACGTGGGCATGGACAACATCGCCGCCCATGAAGCCACCCTGTTCAAATACGCGAACGAGCGCTTACGCGGCCTGAACTATATCAACATCCAAGGCAACGCCCCCGGCAAAGGTGCGATCTTCTCGCTAACCATGAACGGCGCCGCCCACGCCCACGACATTTCCACCATCGTGGACCGCAAAGGCGTGGCAATAAGGGCAGGGCACCACTGCGCCCAACCCTTGATGCAGCATTTGGGTGTAACCGCCACGGTCCGTGCGTCTTTCGGGATGTACAACACGGTCGAGGAAGTCGATGTGTTGGTAGATGCGTTGGAACTGTGTCACGAGTTGTTGGGGTAGGAACGGTGGGTGAATCACCCACCCTACGGATGAACGCAATGTAGGGTGGGTGATTCACCCACCGCATTTAAACCTGCATTTCCTTAGTCGCCGTCAGCTTCACATCAGGATAATCCCGTTCCACCCGGTCAATATCCCACTGCAAGCGTGTCAGGTACACCGGATCGCCGTCGTGGTCCTCGGCCATGTGGCCCATGTTGGCCTTCACAAAA
>DFBD01000227.1:3767-3902 GCA_002367255.1 Rhodobacterales bacterium UBA3089
CCAACGATGAACCCCGACCCGATGGAGGGTTTGAACAGCTTCGCGGCGCCTTCCTCGGCAAACTGGTTCAACGCCTTTTCCAGATGTTTGGCCTTCAACGGATCACCCGCTCGCACGTTTTGCAGCAGTTCTGGT
>DFBD01000069.1:0-2434 GCA_002367255.1 Rhodobacterales bacterium UBA3089
CGCCAGACAACCCTCAGAAAATCGCTTTTGGTTGAACGGCATGATTGCCATACAAATGATCGATCTAGCCGCTGGAATTTTTTACACCATAATGGGCGTTGTGTCGTTTGAATCATCTATGGTGCCAATGTTTAATGCTGCATTGTTTATAGTTCTGATGACTGTCTTTCGGGTTCCAGCAGATCAGAAAGCAGCCCATGCGTAAGCTGGTTGCAGATATCACATTTCGGGGCCTCGCAATCGCGAATGCCCCGGGCTTATTCGCTCGTTTGCATCAATTTGACTGGTATGGCGGAACCCTACGTGGCATGATTGAATGGCGAAACTTACCGAATGGCGCAGACGTTCTTGAAATTGGTTGTGGTCCCGGCGGATTAACCCGTGATCTGGCCAATATGGGTTCCTGTGGGGTGGGGCTCTATCTCTGCATATCTTGGTGCGTCAGCTTATATCCGTCTTGTCGGATTGCCGCATCTATCAAGGTTTCGCATCATAGACCGGCCTGAAAGCCAGATGGCTTTGCGCGAATTATTTGGTGCACACTGGATAAAGTAGAGACAGTGAGACAGGTTTCACGTCCACACGTACTTGCATAATTATGACAAAACCTGGTAACGATGGCGGGCAATCAAATTGGTCATGCGGGAAAGAGTGTCAGTGAAACTTCCAATACCGATAGTAGATATTTTCGCAGGTCCTGGCGGCCTGGGAGAAGGCTTCTCGGCTCTTGGTCGCGACCAAGATAAACCGGTATTTGAAACCGCAATCGCAGCTGAAATGAACCAGCATGCACACAAGACACTGACACTTCGATCTTTCTTCAGGCAGTTCCCGCATAAAAAAGCCCCCGATAGCTATTATGAATATCTCGCAGGCAGGATTCCCGAGCCATTCACCGACGAAACAAAAGACATTTGGGAAGCTTCAAGTGCGAAAGTTCTACATCTCGAGCTCGGCGTCGAAGCGGACGACAAAATACTAGATGAGAAACTAGAAAACGCTGTCGGTGACCGCGGTGATTGGGTGCTTTTGGGCGGCCCGCCATGCCAAGCGTATTCAACCATTGGCCGTTGGCAATATCGAACTTATGATGGCCATGACCTAGATAACGATCCGCGAGCCCATTTGTACAAACAATAACAACACCATTGAAAGGTAATTACAAAATTGATGCAGCAAAAAAATTCGAAACTCGTTTTGAGGTATGAGAATATCTAGACAGCCAACTACCGAGAGACAGTAGCGAGATTGGGCCGGAAAATATAGGTTTGTGGGCTTGGATTTCTGCTTTGTATTTTGATCAACTGTTGGAGCCCAAGGACAAAACTTCCTACAAATTGTGGAGTGAATATCGTTATATTTTTGCAAATGAATCTCGGAGATTTTATCGGCATCTGGTTTTTACACCGTATTGGATTTATTGGACGCGTGGTGAAAACGTCGCAAAATTTTTCGTCTCCGTTGCGCCCTTTACCGGCGGCGACGCAGTTGAGCAGTTGTATTCGCGTGCCATATATTTTGTGCAAATCCCTTCTTTGATTGAAGTGGCGTTGGAGCTTTATGTCGACCCGAAAACTGAAAAGTTAAAACCAGGTATCACATCCAAAAATAGGTCTGGAGGAGCTATTCGACTCGCCATGCAAATACCCTAACAACTTTCAATGACTTATGACTTAAACTCGATGTTTAAAGAAGAGATTTTGGGCATCCTGCCGCATGAATTTGACGAATGGCGCAGTTGAGTATGTATTTCGTGAAATCGAACGAATATTTATCGTGGTTGACGTAGTTTCACCTGAAAAGCGTAGTCAGATGATGGCGGGAATAAGTGGGAAAAACACGAAACCCGAAATATTTGTCAGAAAAATATTGCACAGGATGGGTTACCGCTTTCGTCTGCATAAGAAAGACTTACCCGGAAAACCAGATATTGTCCTACCACGTTATAAAATTGTTATATTCGTACAGGGGTGTTTCTGGCACGGTCACGAAAATTGCCATTTGTTTCGCTTGCCCAAATCACGAACCGAATTTTGGGAAGCTAAGATTGTAGGGAACAAAGCTCGCGACGAGAAGGTTTTGATGGAGCTATCACAACTTGGGTATCCACAGCCTCAACAGATTTTGCCATGCGTCTCTTCCTTCTGTGAAACCGAGCTAAGAATAACTGGTTCGAGTTAGGATTAGCAACAATCTTGCGATATTGGTAGTATTGGTCAGAAATAGTGCGCAGAGTTGGAACAGGCACAACGTGAGGGGGTATGGGTTCTACGGAGCTAGGCGGCATCAGTTTCTTAGATGACCGCATGGGTTAATTGCAGATCGGTAGAATTGTAGCAAGCGTCAACGTTGCTTATGATACAAATCAAAGCGGCGCCACCCTCTTGCATGGTACGCACGCCAACAGAAGCAGGCTCGGAGCAATCCCATGGAT
>DFBD01000069.1:2455-5596 GCA_002367255.1 Rhodobacterales bacterium UBA3089
CCTAGTACTTGCTGCGGCTCTTCTAGGTGGATATTTGTGGTGGAATACCGAGGTCGAGATGCGCCGCGCCGTGACCTACCAGACCGAAGCTGCCAGCCAAGGTAGTCTGCGCGTTACGGTAACCGCAACCGGCACAATTGAACCCACAAACCTGGTTGAAATTTCCTCGGAACTCTCCGGCACGATGGAGGCGGTCTTGGTTGATTTCAACGACACAGTTGCCGCAGGGCAAGTACTGGCAGCTCTGGATACGACGCAACTTGAGGCGCAACTGGCTGTACAGGAGGCATCGCATGCCGCAGCAAATGCCCGATTGCTGAGTGCCGAGGCCAGTCTGGTAGAGGCGGAATCGAGTTTCGAGATCGCCCGACAACTGGATGAACGTGGAATAGCATCTGGGACCAACCTGACGTCAGCACAGGCGGCACTGGCTCGAGCGCAGGCGAATGTAGCAATCGGACAGGCCGACCGAAATCTTGCCCAAGCGCAATTGGACGCTCAGAAAGCCGAGCTGGACAAGGCATGCATCTGCTCGCCAATCAATGGCATTGTTCTGCAGCGCAATGCCGATGAAGGGCAGATTGTGGCCGCCTCGTTTTCTGCCCCGGTGCTTTTCACTATTGCCGAGGACTTGTCTAAAATGGAGCTTCAGGTGGACGTAGGCGAGGCCGATATTGGCCGTATTGCTGTCGGGGATACGGCAAGTTTCAGCGTCGACGCCTATGACGATCAGAGCTTTCCGGCAATGATTTCCCTCGTGCGATATGCGTCCGAAATTGTCGACGGGCTTGTGACGTACAAAGCAATCCTGTCAATTGAAAATGAAGCCCTGTTGCTGCGTCCCGGTATGACCGCAACAGCGGACATAACAGTGGCAGAATATTCGGACGCGCTTTTAGTCCCGAACGCGGCACTGCGCTTTGCACCGCCGCAAATAGTCCCAGAAGAAACCGAAGACGAAGCCAGCGGTGGCGGGCTTTTAGGCCTACTGATGCCGTCGGGCTTTGGCGATGATGGCCGTGTGCGCTCGGATCGCACGGTCTGGGTGTTACGCGAAGGTGTTGCGGTTGAGGTGCCGGTTGAGAAAGGTGACACAGATGGCCGGATGACACGCATTCAGTCAGGTGACATCACGGTGGGCGATCTGGTGATCGTCGACATGACCAAGGGCAAATGACGTGAACCCAGAATCAGCCCTGATCGAATTTCGCGACATCGCCAAAATCTATGGCCATGGTGAAGCCGAAGTCAGGGCTTTGGATGGCGTGGATTTAAAAATCGAGGCGGGGGAATTCGTGGCAATCATGGGGCCTTCGGGTTCTGGAAAGTCGACTGCGATGAATTTGATCGGTTGTTTGGACAGTCCGACATCGGGGGATTATCTTTTTAATGGTGTTCATGTCGCCAGCCTTAACCAGGATCAACGGGCATTGCTACGCCGCAACTATTTGGGGTTTGTGTTTCAGGGCTACAATCTGTTAGCCCGCACCTCGGCGCTCGACAATGTCGAATTGCCGCTGATTTACAAGGGCGTAGCAAGAGCCGAACGTCGGCAAAGGGCGCTCGAGGTGCTGGCGAAGGTAGGCCTTCAGGGGCGGGAACACCATGACCCGTCTGAGCTTTCCGGTGGTCAGCAGCAACGTGTCGCTATTGCCCGTGCCCTGGTAGGTAGCCCCGAAGTGATCCTGGCCGACGAACCGACCGGCAACCTTGATACCCAAATGTCCCGTGAGATCATGGAAGTGCTGAAAGAGTTAAACGAAGAAGATGGCATGACCATCGTTATGGTTACTCACGAGGAGGACATGGCCGAATACGCACACCGGTTGATTTGGATGGTTGACGGCAAAGTTGAACGCGATGGTAATCCGGTTAGAGGGGGCTCCAGAAGATGATATGGGAAACTTTTCGTCTGGCGGTACAGGCGATCTTTCGCAATACCATGCGCTCGGTTCTGACCGTATTGGGAATTGTCATCGGTGTGGCTGCGGTGATCGCAATGTTAACTTTGGGACAAGGATCTTCAAGCCAGGTCACAGCAGATATCGAAAAACTCGGCACTAACGTCCTGATGCTGATGCCGGGCGGCAGCAGTGGCCAACACGGCCCCGGATCAAGCAGTGTCGCAAAGGCGTTTACGCTAAAGGATGTTGATGCGATTATAGACCAGATCGGCAGCGTCGAAACTGCTGCCCCTTATGCCCAATCGGCAACCAATGTAGTTTATGGTGCCGAGAGCACTTCAACGTCGATCGTTGGTACGGATAACCGTTACCTAACGGTGGTGGACTGGCCACTTGAGATGGGTCGTTCGTTCCTTGCCAGCGAGGAACAATCGGGAAAATCCGTATGCATTCTGGGGGAAACAGTGCGCCAAAACCTGTTTGGGAACACGAGCCCGATCGGGGAAATGATCCGGCTCAACAGTCTGACTTGCGAGATTGTCGGGTTGCTCGAAGCCAAGGGTGCCTCGTCATTTGGAACCGATCAAGATGATGTGATCAGCCTGCCTATGAAGACCTTTCAGCGCCGGATCATAGGAAATAGCGACGTATCGATGATCTTCATCTCTGTGCGCGACGGGCAGTCCACCGAACGCGCGATAGTCGAGATCGAGGCTCTGATGCGAGAGCGCCGACGGATCAGCGAGGGCGAAGACGATGATTTCAGCATCATGGATATGAAACAGATCGCCTCGATGCTGACCGGGATCACCAACATCCTGACCGGACTTCTGTCCGCCGTTGCTGCGGTCAGCCTGCTGGTCGGTGGAATCGGGATCATGAATATAATGCTCGTATCCGTCACCGAACGTACGCGCGAGATTGGCATCCGCCTAGCAGTCGGCGCGCAAGCGAACCAGGTTCTGATGCAGTTCCTGGTCGAGGCAGTAGTCCTGTCGATGATTGGCGGGTTCGTTGGGATCGTGCTGGGTCTGGCGCTGGCGGCCGTCGGCGCGAACCTGATGATGATCCCGTTTGTGCCAAGTCTTGTGGTAGTGGTCGGGGCATTCCTGTTCTCGGCAGCAGTAGGTGTGATCTTCGGTTATTTCCCGGCTCGACGTGCGGCGAAGCTCGATCCGATCGAGGCATTGCGGTATCAGTAGCGAACGGACATCGCAAATCGTCCGACTTTTGAGGC
>DFBD01000069.1:5622-13476 GCA_002367255.1 Rhodobacterales bacterium UBA3089
ATCATTGTTTGTAGGACACGTCCAGTCACTACTACGTCGGTTGCGGGTGAGTTTCGGAATAACCTCATGGAACCCTCTCATCTTTAATTGCGGAAATGTAGTTTCCAAAGCGTGTTGGTATATTCCTGAATTAGAGTGGTTGTTGTAAGGTGCAGCGAAAATCAGCACCCCGTCAAAGTTTTAGGACTGTCCAAGGTTTTCAGGGCCGCTTTGGGATCGAAACAGTCGCACCATCACAATTGGGAAATTCAGTTCAGTCGGTGCACCAAACAACCACTGCGAACCCAAATTGGCCGATGCTCCAGAAGCGTAATTTCCAAGTAGTATAACTAGAAATGAAAGACGTCCAATTTTGCTCCGTTACGAAATACTGACACAGTCATCGCCGCATTTCATGAAATATATTCATGGCCTCTGACAGTCCTAATATCCCTCTTATCTTTGTAGACAACCAATCAGCAAGCAACACTAACCCACATAGTACACGGGGAGCGTGGGTATATCGGTACCTGAGCAATGTCTCGCGGGGCTCGGGATATTTTCTCCGTGGCACTATAGAATTCCAGAGTCTTTATAGTCTCACACAAAGATAGCCTCCCAGCACCGCTTAAAATATCTGCGAATGATCAGTCACACAGCCTGTATCTAGTCAGGCCAAAGATTCCGGATGGAGGAAGGCAGCGCACTGCGAATGTCCTCCACCTCACCCTCGGATATGCGGCCGTTAAAAAGCTTGAAGACTGTACGGATATCCTCTTCGCCCCGATATTCAGGATACCCGGCAAGTTGGGTATCGATACGGGCGACAAAGGCCCCTTTGTGTTTATCTTTCAGCGGTGTGTCCGATGGTCGCCATCCCTCATAAAAGACACCGCGAATAAGTATTGGCAATTGCGCTGAAAATTGCGCGGCTTCGTCGTGACCCAACAGATCGCGCAAACCTGTCAGTGTTAGCCGAAGCAAATGAAACACGTTCCTGTGATTGCTCCAATCAAGTCGCTCGGCCAGTTCGTTTATCCATTCGTGCGTCAGTTGAACGGTGTGGTCGATTACTTCTAGGCCCTGTTTACTCATAACGGTCACCTTTCCTAAACTAGCGGTAAAAATCGTTCATATGTTTAGCGGTTTATCACAATACGACCTCTATGCGTTTGATCTGGGTCAACGCGGATTTCCCACCGTAATTGATTTGAGTCAAATATTTTCCGAGAGAATCGTGTTCTCATGCATTTGTGTCGGCAGGCCGCGTCTGCCAGAGGAGCGAGGTGGAATGCTCGTATACTGCGAGTGGTATGTTCCATTTCCTCCAACTTTCAAACGGAGGAATAAGCAATGTTTAGACTAAAAAATAAACTTCTAGCCCCGATTGCTGGAGTAGGAATACTGTTAGGTGGCGCAGTTAGCGCGGCGGATTTCACCGCCTGTCAGGTGACTGACACTGGCGGGATTGATGACAACAGCTTTAACCAAACCGCCTGGAAAGGTGTTCTGGATGCGCAGGAAAAACTGGGCATTGGAGGACGTTTTCTGGAGTCACAAGCCGAAACGGATTATGAGGCCAACATTGTCTCGCTGCTCGGCGGACAATGTGATGTTATCATAACCGTTGGTTTTCTGCTGGGAGACGCGACCAAGGCGGCGGCCGAAGCCAATCCTGATCAAAAATTCTCGATTGTCGATTATGCCTATGATCCGGCAATCCCGAATATTCTTGGGCAGGTATATGCAACCGACGAGGCCGCATTTATGGCCGGATACCTGTCGGCTGGAATGACCGAGACGGGTATTCTGGGCACTTTTGGCGGTATCAATATTCCACCTGTAACGATCTTTATGGATGGTTTCGTACACGGTGTTAACTACCACAACGCCCAAAAAGGCACGAGCGTTACTGTACTTGGGTGGGATGTTGAATCCCGAGAAGGTCTATTCACCAACAACTTCGACTCGCTGGATGACGGACGAGCTTATGCGCAGAACCTTTATGACGAGGGTGCGGATATTGTTCTTCCTGTCGCCGGTCCTGTTGGACTGGGTTCGGCGGCCCTTGCCGATGAACTTGGTGTGGACAAGCTGAAAATCATCGGTGTGGATGCAGATTTGTATCTGACCGACCCAGCAAAACAGCACGTCTATCTGACATCGATCACCAAACGTATGGATGCGACCGTGCTCAGTGTGATTGAGGCGGCATTGGAAGGCACGTTTGAAGGCGGACTTCTTGTCGGTACACTTGCTAATGGCGGTGTTGATTTAGCGCCGTTCCATGACATGGACGCCATGGTTTCCGATGAGCTGAAACAGGAACTTGACGATATCCGTCAGGGCATCATCGACGGTTCGATTTCGGTCGGCGATTGATAAGCACATCGATGTAAACTTTCCGCCGCCGTGGACGTAAACCTTGGCGGCGGGTTTGTCCGGTCTCAATTTCAGGAGCAGCACTTTGGAAGTCGAGTTACGCAATATCACCAAGCGGTTCGGTGAGGTCGTTGCCAATGATGGCATAAACTTAACAATCCGCGGCGGCGAAGTTCTGGGGCTTCTGGGCGAAAACGGTGCTGGAAAATCGACGCTTATGAATGTTCTTAGTGGGCTATATAGTGCGGACGACGGTGAAATTTTGATTGATGGCAAGTTGGTGGACTTTCAAGGTCCGGGCGATTCAATTGCCGCAGGCATCGGCATGGTGCATCAGCACTTTATGTTAATTCCGGTTTTTACCGTAGCCGAAAATGTCATTTTGGGTGTTGAGCCAACGGGAAAGGTTGATTATCTGGACCTGAAGAAAGCCCGCACGCAGGTTCGCGAAATTAACGAGAAATACGGTCTGGAAGTTGATCCCGACGAGTTGATCGAAAACCTGCCCGTCGGCATCCAACAGCGCGTCGAGATTATCAAGGTTCTGTTCCGCTCTGCCAATGTGATTATCTTTGACGAGCCAACGGCTGTTTTGACCCCGCAAGAGGTTATCGAGTTTTTCGAGATCGTCAAAACCTTGCGTGATGCGGGCAAAGCAATTGTTTTCATCACTCATAAACTACACGAAATTCTCGATATTTCCGATCGCATCAGAGTATTACGACGAGGGAAAATCGTTGGTGAGGGTGACCCGATAACTATAACGAAGACAGAATTGGCCGAAATGATGGTGGGTCGCCCAGTCAGTTTCGACGTTGTTAAGGAACCCTTTGCACCGGGTAAGGTCCTGCTGGACATCGAAGATTTAACTGTGTTGCGTGAGAATGACGACGTTGCGGTCGACGGCATCGACCTGAAAATTCGCAGTGGCGAAGTTGTTGGCGTTGCAGGCGTACAGGGCAATGGCCAGTCTGCCTTGATCGAAGCCCTGACTGGACTGACCCGTGTGGCCGGTGGAACTGTAAGGTTCATGGACAAGGACATCACACGCGCCTCGACTAGGGCGCGACACCGAATGGGCTTCGCGCACATTCCCGAGGATCGGCACCGTATGGGTATGATAACAAAATTCACCATCGCCGAGAATATGGTTCTCGATACCTACTACGATGCTCGCTTTTCAAAGAGGCGCGTTATGAACTGGCCAAAGGTGTATGAAAACTCGGCGCGCGTTGCGGCGGATTATGATGTGCGTATGACCTCGGTTCACGATACTGCTGGCCACCTTTCCGGTGGTAACCAGCAAAAGATGGTTGTTGCCCGCGAATTGTCCCGCGAAACCAAGTTTCTCATTGCGGCGCAGCCGACGCGCGGACTTGATGTAGGGTCGATCGAATATATCCATAGCCGCATAATCAATGCCCGCGATACAGGCGACGGAGTTTTGTTCGTTTCCTCGGAAATTGATGAGATCATGGCTCTCTCCGACCGGATCGTGGTGATGTTCGAGGGGCGGATAGTCGCAGAATTCGATGCAACTACTGAAACACCCGATAAAAACACCATCGGATTGGCAATGGCAGGAGCAGTGGCATGAACGAGCAGACAGAAAAATTCTCGGAAAAACTTCTCCAACGCGCAGCCCCTGGGCGGGTAGAGTTCGAAGATATGGTCGTGGTCCCCTTATTTGCGGTGATCGTAGCGCTTATCCTTGGTGCTTTCGCCATGCTGGCGACGGACGTCGATCTGGCAACGATCGGGCGATCCTACATTGCATTGGTGGTGGGTTCGGTTGGATCAGTGAGCGCCATTTCGGAAACCCTGACCGCGGCCACGCCTTTGGTTCTGGCGAGCTTGGGAATGGCTGTCGGATTCAGAGCGGGACTGTTTAATATCGGGGCAGAAGGACAGCTTTTGATCGGCGGCATGGCCGCAGTGGTCGTAGGTTTCAATTTTGCCGGAATGCCAGCTTATTTTCATCTACCGCTTGCCCTATTGGCAGGTGCAATTGCCGGGGGGCTTTATGCAGGAATCGCAGGTTGGCTGCGGGCAGCGACGGGCGCACACGAAGTTATTTCGACCATCATGCTGAATCTGATGTCCTACCTGTTGGTCGATTACATCCTGAGTCTGCCGGTGGTACAGCGAGAGGGGCGTGCCGACCCGATCTCCAAATCGGTTCTGGATAGTGCGGAACTGCCTCGTCTACTGGAATGGATAGATCCGAATCTTAGACTGCATAGCGGGTTATTCGTGATGCTGGCAGCGGTGGCTTTTGTGTACTGGCTCCTATTCAAAACAACATTCGGATTTGAATTTCGCGCCAGCGGTGCCAACCCCGAAGCCGCGCGCTATGCCGGTATGCGATCCGGATTAATCATTGTGATCGTCATGGCCTTTGCGGGTGCTATGGCTGGTCTTGCGGGCGCTAACCAGACGCTTGGTGTGCTAGGGCGGGCGACGCCCGGTTTTTCGGCTGGTATTGGGTTTGATGCCATCGCTATTGCTTTACTGGGCCGTTCGCATCCAGTGGGTGTGCTGATGGCGGGACTGTTGTTTGGCGCGTTGGAGGCCGGAGGCCGCCAAATGCAGGTCGATGCAGGGGTCAGTGTTGACCTGATCGCAATTATTCAGGCGTTGATTATTGTGTTTATAGCCGCGCCGTTGCTGGTCCGGAAAATATTCCCTTGGGGTTTTCAAAAAAAAGCTCGCGCAGGTAAGGAGTAACGGACATGGCAAGCACTCTGAATCCAACAGAACCACAGGCGCGAAAGCTGGACACAGCCAAGGTTCGCCAAGCCAGAAATACTGGTGTGATACTGATCTTACTTTCCGTCCTTGTGGCCTATGTTTTCGCCTTTGGCACATCGGGCGATGCAACGTTCCGCCTGTCACGCCCCAATGATCCGTGGGCGGTCCCAAATCTGGTCGTTCCAGCAATGGCATTCAGTTATATCGCAGCGGCAGTTTTGGCATTTCTTGGTGCTCGACAGTTCGTGCGTGGCGGCGTTCGGTGGACGGGCCTTTCGATGGGGTTTGGTCTGCTGTTGGCTGTTGCCGCTTTTCTGGTCTGGGCAACCGCGGGGAAATCGTTTTCCTTGACCGGTATGTTACAGGCAACAGTGGTGCGCGCGGTTCCCATCGCACTCGGCGGTTTGGCTGGTGTTCTGTCAGAACGAGTCGCAGTGGTTAATATCGCAATTGAAGGAATGCTTCTGGCCGGGGCTTTTACCGGTGCGCTGGTTGGCTCGTTACTCGGCGGTTATGTTGGCTTGATTGCTGCTGTCGCTGTAGGGGGCTTATTCGGGTTCATTCTGGCGGCGCTGGTTATAACCTATCGCGTTGACCAGATTATTGCAGGCGTGGTGCTCAACCTGTTTGTGCTTGGCGTGACTTCCTATGTGAGTAGCCAAGTCTATCAGGAACACCGCTTTTTGAATGACGCTCCTGTCTTCCGTCCGGTAGATATCCCATTTTTAAGCGATATTCCGGTGATTGGTCCTATGCTCTTTCAGCAAAATATTTTTGTTTACGGCGCGTTCATTATGGTCTGCATCGCCACATACTACCTGTTCCACACCCGAAGCGGCCTACGCGCTCGTGCGGTCGGCGAGCATCCACAGGCCGCCGACACCCTTGGCATCAATGTCTATCGGACACGCTATATCAACGTCACCGTGGCCGGAATGGTCGCAGGTTTTGGCGGCGCATGGTTTACGCTCGGCTCGGTTGGACGGTTTGACGAGGGTATGACACACGGGCTCGGCTATATCGGACTGGCAGCGATGATTGTCGGCCGATGGCATCCATTCGGGGCGCTGATGGCAGCACTGGTATTTGGCTTTGCGGATTCCATGCAACAAAAACTGGCACTGCTACAAACACCTATCCCGTCCGAGTTCCTTGCGATGTCACCGTATATCGCAACGATCATCCTCGTAGCCGGACTGATCGGTCGCGCGCGCGCCCCAGCCGCTGACGGGCAGGCCTACATTAAGGAATAGGCGCTGTGTTTGCCAGTATTGACATGTGTCAAAGACATCGCAAGCAAATAGAATAGTGTAGTAAAGCACCCTGAAAGCCTGCAGGCAATAATGCGGATCCGGATTTTGTAAAGGAGTACATCATGGAAAACATTGCACAAATTACCTTTAAGGACATAGATCATTCCGACGCTATCGAGGCGCGAATTAACGAGCGAATCGACAAGTTAGATAAAATGTTCGATCTGGTTTTAGGATGCAAGGTTTGGATCCAGGCTCCGCACCGGCGGCATAAAAAAGGTACGCACTACATTATCGATATTGAGGTTCTAACACCTTTGGGCACACTTTCAGTCGACCGCGAACCGGGTGACGTGAACGCACATGAGGACATTTACGTTACAATCCGGGATGCCTTCAACGCAATGGAACGCCAACTGCGCAAACAAAAAGAGCAAAGCAGTGGCCGCCCCGAAGAAAGCCTGAGCCCGCTTCAGGGAACTGTTGAACGCCTAGAGCCGAAAAAAGATTGCGGCCACATCGCAACCACCGACGGAAGGCTGATATATTTCCATCGCAACGCGGTGATAGACGAGAGTTTTGACGAGCTAAAAGTTGGTGACGCAGTATCGCTGGTTGTTGACCGAGAGGGTGCCGAGGACGGCCCTCATGCCAGCACGGTCCGGCCAATAAGCAAGCATCGTTTCGTGAATCAACCGTGATCTGCTACCTGTTTCAGAGCGTTCACAGTAAAGGCCCGTTTATCCAGTACTGTTGAAAAAGACGGATTTCTAGACACGACTGGGAATACGCAGAATGGCTGATCATCCGGAGATTGATGTTCAATTACTCGTCGGTCGCGATGAGCATTCCTCTGGAATGGCTTTACCGAAAAACGGGTCTCTGCGGCAAAATTAGACGACTGCACCTGTACGGCGAAAACTCTTTCGAAATTAACTCAAAAACCGACTTTTTCAACTGTATCTTCGCAGAACCGTTGTTGAGCCCAAAGACCTAGAAGTAGTTGCAGCGATGACAGGGATCTGCGGGCTGAGATCAAGCTGTTGGCCAAGGAACGTCGCCGGTTTGGGTATCCGTTGGCTGACAGGTGATTGCATGCAATCACCGAGAATCGCCGCATTCAGGTAATGCTGGAGCGAAAAGGGGTTTTGATGAATCATAAGAAACTAAGGCGTATTTACACCGAGGAAAAGCTGCAAGTGCGCCGCAGGGGTGGCAGGAAACGCGCACTGGGTACAAGAAAGCCCATGGTGCTTCCTCCCTCTCATTGTTTGCAAGAAACCCACTGCCGGGCAGAGGATGGTCAGAAGCAACGCTGGAGTTTGGATTTTGTCACCCCCTCTCGGTGATTGTTCCAATCGCCTGCCGGGCAAGGAATGGGCGCAGGTTTCGCATTCTAACGGTCATTGATGATTATACCCGCGAGAACTTGGCCTTGGTGGCAGATACATCGCTGTCTGGCTTGCGTGTCTCACGAGAACTTGACCAA
>DFBD01000069.1:13620-17140 GCA_002367255.1 Rhodobacterales bacterium UBA3089
AAGCTGCGAGACGAGTGTCTGAACGAAATTCAGTTCAGCTCACTTTTAGAAGCCAAAACAAACTGAGCGATTGGAAGGATGATTACAACCATCACAGACCACATTCGGCACTAGGAAACCTGACACCACAGGAATTTGCAAAGAAGAATACATTGGACAAACTGGCAGCTTAACTCCATCAACTTAATCCCAAGGACTCTCCGTCAAGTGGAGGAAAACTGGGGCGCAGGTCAATTACAATACAAACCGCCCACATTCAGCACTTGGATATGAAGCGCCAGAAACGTTAGCAAAGCGCCTGATTTCCGCAAGTGACTGCCGCGCTGCGCCATTTGAAAGCTCCGCGCCGCAGTCGTTTGCTAAACCCGCACCAAATGGCGTGTCAACACGAAAGGCTCTGATTTAGGCTGGATGACAATTAATGTGAAAAGCAGTTGAACGGAGCCGTATAGAAATGAATGGTCCGGCCAGCATACGCACCATTTTTTTGGAGGTTCGCTGAAATCAACTTTGCATCCTCACATGGCGGGGTGGCCGAGAGGTCTATAAATATGACATTTCCACTTAACTCGGTAGGAACCGGAAAGTTTTGCTGATAATAGTTTTGTGCGAAGCCCTGTGGCGGTATTGAGTAAAGTTGGAATTCAGTATCGCGAAGCGTATAATGAAGGTCTGCTAGCACACTCCGACTTCGCGCTACGATTGTGTTAAGGTCTGCCTCTTTAGCTGCTTCTGCGGCAGCCAGACTAACGCTTTCTCGCCCGATGTAACGGCCAAATAGCTGATCACCATTCGGAAGATACCAACGCTCTGGCGCCACCAATAGAATGGGCAGAGCTATAGCAAATACGACATTGATTCCCTGTCCGGCCCATAGCAATACACGCCGTTCAACCAAAAGCCGCGCGACTAATATGGTGCCAGCTATGTACGCAGTTGCGGCCCAGTTGGCATAGGCTTCAGACATTAATGCCTGGCCTACGATCAACAGAACAATCGGGACAGAGAAAAACCACAGACGCAAATCTGCGCCACGCTGGCGAGCGAGCCGTAAGGTTACCCAAACAAGGGCTGAAAAAAATATTGGCCCCATCACAATGAACTGAGAACCGAAGAACTCTGCTGCGGCACCGAAATGCAAGCCATCGCCCCAATTCGCATTATCAGCCGTATGACGTAAGGTTGTTAGCTGATGTGTTGAATTCCACCATATATTCGGGGCCATACTGACCAGCGCGGCGGCAATCGCAATTAATACATCACGCCATGCTAGCTTGGCGTTATCTTGAAATACCGCCGCGAGAACTGCCCCGATCACGAAGTATATTGCTGCATACTTGGACATCATACCAAGCCCAATTGCTATCCCCATTATCAACGCGTATCGGATCGAGGACTGCTCAAGAAGTCGCTGATACATAGCGAAGGCGATAGCAAAAAACAGCAACATCAATGTGTCTGTCGAAATTAACAAAGAACCAACAGTGACGATTGGTAACGCCACATAAATAGATCCGGCCCAAGCCGCTGTTCGAACTCCGTAAATTCGCCGAGTGATCGACATCAGGATCAGCGCGATAGCCATATGCAGCAATGGAGCAGGTAGACGGACCCAGAAATGTGCACTGGATCCAGCCAATTCAGTCGTTGCCCGGATTAGCCAAGCAAGCATTGGCGGCTTGGAGTAATATCCGAAATCCAGATTTTGGCCCCATAGCCAATACTGCGCTTCGTCCACGAACAGGTCAGTTCCGTTCAGGCTATGAAAAAAAACTCTCCAGACGGTTAGCGCCAGAATAAAGATTACGCCAAACCGAAAGTATTTTTGGTCAGTCTGATACATAGATAAACCAAAGATTACGTGTATAAATCATGATTCCTAAAGACTGTCCCAAAATTATTACAGGTTCACCGCGCTCAATCCCATACACAAGTAGCATGAGCCCGCCAATAATAGAAAACCACCAAAATGCATTGGGAATGACGGATTTACGTTGCTTTTCCGAAGATATCCACTGGATTAAAAATCGTGCGGAAAACATCAGCTGTGCGCTCAGACCGAGGATAAGCCAGATTAAATCTGACTGGGTTTCGATTCTGAAATATTCCATTAGTTGGTTCAATCGTGTTTCCTGACTTCAATGGGATGTACCTGCTTATGCCGTTTTATCAACCACTTCAAGCCGATAAGGTCGTGAATTCCCACCAAACCTCGTTGTAGGTTGTTGTAATTCGATTGCCCAGCATTGCGGGTTTCATGTACGACGTCGATGTGTACCACGCGCCCACCGTAGGCAGAAAATAGCGCCGGTAGGTAGCGATGCATGTTGTTGAAATAGGGCAACTCAAGGAATGCATCCCGATCAAACGCCTTATGGCCACAACCGGTATCGCGGGTAGAATCCTTGAGAATTGCCTGACGGACAGCATTTGCAATGCGAGACGCCAATCGTTTCGATAGTGTATCATGCCGCACCATTCGTTGACCTGCGACCAGATGTATTTTCGATCCATCGTGCGAATCCATTGCGTCAACCAGGCGTGGAATTTCTGACGGCGGGTTCTGCCCATCACCGTCTAGGGTGCAAATTTTGAAAGCTCTTGCGCTTTGAACGCCGGAGTGAATTGCAGCCGACTGCCCTCCGGACTGGCTGTGGCGCAAGACGCGTAGCCAATCGTATTGTAACAACGCAGCTTGTAACTTGGCGGGTGTACTGTCCGTGGAGCCGTCATCCACGAAAATAGCTTCGAAAACCCGCCCATTACAGGCCGAGTCAATAAGACCGAGCATCAAATCAATATTTGCGCCTTCGTTTTTAACTGGCACGACAATAGAAAACTGAATATCTGAGTCATAATCGGTAGTTGTTGCGTGGTTGGGTAAAGGTCGTTGAATTGATTGGTCTGGCATAACTCTACCTAGGTGATTTGCAATAATTTCGGCGCAATAGTACATGCAATTTAAGCGCTCTACAATCAATTCTATTTTAACGAACGTTGCCTCACTTTAATCGCTGTGACCTGCGCCCCAAGTTTCCATGAAGCTATGGAAGGTCCTTGGGGTTTATGGCGTTAAGCTGTCAACTTGCCCAATGCTATATTCTCTGCAAGGTCCTGTGGCATCAGACGCTTTTATCGGTCTTGTTGCGTATCTCGTTCCGAATTTCTGCACTGTGTTGGCCACGGGCGGGGGCAGAATTTATTTCCTGTCGAGTATCTGTTGAAAACCTGGGTGCGGCGGTTGCCTGCAATGTTCCATCTCGTGTCTGCCACACATTACGGGCAACCATATGCGGGTCTTTGGCGGCGGCTTGCGGCGACAGGACCGGTGCCACGCAGGCATCGGAACCGGCGAATAATGTGGCCCAATGGCTCAGAGGAAGGCTGGCAAAAATGGCGCCTAAAGCCGCGGTTTGGTCTGGCCACAATGCCCGATCATACTGGGACTTGAACATGGCCTCGCCGGTAAGCCCCAGAAGATCCAAGAAAATTGCATAGAATTTTGGCTCAAGGCACTGAA
>DFBD01000069.1:17171-18739 GCA_002367255.1 Rhodobacterales bacterium UBA3089
AGGCTTTGGCCACGGGTTTCCGACAAACCGCCATTTTGCCCAAGGGCCATTAACAGGTTCATCATATGCGCCGACCCATCGACGATGGCCGCATCCACCACACAGCCCTTGCCGGTTTCGCGTGATTTAAGGATCGCGGACAGAATCCCGATAACCAAATATAGGGCGCCACCGCCAACATCGCCAACCAGAGTAGGCGGCGTAAATGGAGCATCCTGTGGTTCGGAAGCGTAATAAAGTGCGCCGCTGGTTGCGATATAGTTCAGATCGTGTCCCGCAGTCGTGCTGCGGGGGCCATCCTGCCCCCAGCCGGTCATCCGTCCAAAGACCAACGCCGGATTTAGCGCGTGGCAGACTTCTGGACCCAACCCAAGGTTTTCCATCACGCCGGGGCGAAAGCCTTCGATCAGGCCGTCGGCGCTGGCGATCAGCTGTTTTGCAATCTCGATATCTGCGGGGTTTTTCAGATCCAGCTCTATCGACCGTTTTCCCCGGTCCAGTAGACTTTTTTCCGAAGTAACGACCGACCCACCTCCGGCACGGTGTACGACAATCACCTCGGCACCCAGATCCGCCAGAAGCATCGCCGCAAACGGCCCTGGCCCAAGGCCTTCTATTTCAATTATGCGAATTCCATCTAGCACTTGGGTAACCTTTCAAAGCAGAGTTAAGAGTGATTCCGACAGGCTTTCACAAGTCGGGTTAGCAACTCGACCCAGCAGCGAGCCGCGTCGAGTTACAAGGGCCTGACACCCCTAGCTAAAGGCCGAAATTCCAGTCAGATTACGGCCAATGACCAGTTTCTGGATCTCGGTCGTGCCGTCCGGGATTGGCATGATCTTGGCATTGCGGAAATGCCGTTCAACCGGGAATTCCTTGGTGATACCAACGCCGCCGTGGATCTGCACCGCCTTACCGGCTATTTCTACGGCCATTTCGGTGGAGTACCATTTCGCCATCGAGGTTTGCGTATCGCAACGTACCCCCAGATCCAGCAGTTGTAGCCCGCGCTGGCACAGCAGACGAGCGGCATCAAGTTGCGTTGCCATATCGGCCAGATAACCCTGAATCAACTGGTGTCCACCGATCAACTTGCCATGCTGGCTGCGTTGCCCAGCGTAGAGAACGGCTGTTTCCAGCGCTGCCTGACCGATGCCGATGCTGGTCAGCCCCACGAAAACCCGTGCGCTTTCAAACAGTTTCAGCGTTTGGAACAGGCCACCGCCGCTTTTGCCCAGCAGGTGATCGGCTGTGGTTTCGGCCCCGTCAAAGAAGACTTCGCAGGTCGAGGCTCCGACCAGCCCCATCTTGCGAAGCTCGCGTACCTGATAGTTGTCTTTGCCATCCTTGCCGGCCCGGTCGACGATTACCATGGAAATCCCGTCATCCAGATTACAGACAACAACGGCGAAATCCGATTGTGCGGCATTGGATATCCATAGTTTTTGGCCCGTGACATGAATCAGATTACCCGTGCGCTTGGCCTGGCATTTGACTTCGACCACGTTCGATCCGACCTCGGGCTCCGATATGCAGGTACAACCGATACGCTCGCCGCGCATCAGCGG
>DFBD01000069.1:18787-23588 GCA_002367255.1 Rhodobacterales bacterium UBA3089
GCATGCCCTTGAATCAGCACGGCAATCGCCAGGTCCGGCCAGATGCGGGCCAGTTCTTCGTAGAGGATACCATAGGTCATGCGATTCATCTCAAGGCCGCCATCGGCCTCGGGCACCAGCCCGCTGATCAGGCCGAATTCCTCGCATTTGACAAACAGCCTTTTCAGCGTATCGGCATCGGGCGGATGGCCCAGCTCTTCGTATTTGTCGACCAGCGGGGCGAATTCCGCGTCGGCCATGCGGCGGAAATTGTCCAGCAACATTCGCTGTTCGTCGGTGTAAAGTGCCTGTGCGGCCATCATTACGTCTTGCATAATATCGTTCCTTTGGTTGGTTTAGCGGCCCAGAATGGTAACACAGGCAGCGGCTTCTTCGATGCCATGCAGCCCGCCACCATTCTCGGCGATTGCATTTGTGGCCCCGTTGACTTGACGCGCGCCGGCTTCACCGCGCAACTGGGTGACCAATTCGTGAACTTGACCGATGCCCGTTGCACCAACCGGATGGCCCTTCGATTCCAACCCACCAGAGGTATTGACAGGGACCTTGCCGCCGATGGTCGTATCGCCACGCAGAGATGCAGGGCCGCCGTCGCCAAATTCGAACAGGCCTAGATTCTCGATCTGGATTACCTCGCCAACGGCTGTGGCGTCATGCACTTCGGCCAGTGATATGTCCTGCGGACCCAGTCCGGCGATTTCATAGGCTTGCATTGCGGCCAGATGGGTAATGTGGTTTTTGTAATCTTCCGGTGCGTGATCGCTGCCCGAACGCAGAACAGCCGCCTTGACTTTGATCGCCCGGCTCGCATCTAGGCCGTAACGCTTGAGCCCCTCTTTGGTGCACAGGATCGCAGCCGCCGAGCCGTCCGAAATCGGCGCGCACATGGGCAGGGTAAGCGGATAGGTGATGGCGGGCGCGTGCATCACTTCGTCGATGCTCATCGGGTTACGGTACTGCGCCAGCGGGTTATGCACCGAATGCCCGTGATTTTTGGATGATACGGCGGCAAATTGTTCCATCGTAGTGCCAAAAGTCTTCATGTGCAGGCGGGCGAAACCGGCATAGACATCCATGAACACGCTGTAGGGTTTGTCTGATGTGGTCCCTTCCGGCACCTCAAGCCCTTCGCCCAAACGCATCAATTGCTCGGCCACCTCATCGCCGGCACTGACATCCCAGCCGCTGTCAAACGCTGCGAACATCCGCTTGCGATCATCCGAGAACATCTTTTCTGTGCCAATCGCCAGACAAACATCACCATTGCCCGCCTTGAGGAAATCTACCGCTAGCTTGAACCCGGTGCTGGCGCTGGCACAAGCATTTTCCACATTAACTACGGGAATACCCTGAATACCCATCGCCCGCAGCGCAATTTCGCCGCGGATCATATGCTGGCCTTCCATGTGCCCTTGCACGGCATTGGAAAAGAATGCGCCGTCGATAGCTGTGGCTTCAAGCCCGGCATCCGCAAGTGCGCCCGACACCGCCTCGACAGTCATGTCCTTGATGGTCTTTTCGCGGAACTTTCCAAATGGTGTCATGGCGACACCAACTACATATATATCCATGATCTTCTCCTCTTGAGGTTAGTAGCCTCTGAATCTCGGTTTGCGTTTCTCGACAAAGGCGCTCAGTCCTTCTTGCAGATCCCATGATCGCAAATGTTCGCGAAGGTTCAGCAGTTCCTCGGACAGGGCCGATTTTTGGTCGATATCCATCGACCGGTTCGCCACGGCTTTCATCCGGCGTAGTACGGCGGGGCTTTTGCCCGACAGCTTGTCGGTGAAATCCTGAACCGTCTGGCGGAGTTCGCCATCAGGTACCACCTTGTTCACCAGACCAAAGTCCATCATTTTCTGCGCGGATACATTGTCGCCCGAGAACAGCAGGTATTTCGCCCGATTCAGCCCGATCCGTTTGGGCAGCACAGCCGCGCCGCCAGCACCGGGAAAGACACCAAAATTGGAATGGGCATCGCCCATCTGTGCGCTCTCGGCGGCGAAAACCAGATCACAGGCCATCACCAGCTCTAGGCCACCCGCCATGGCCAGACCGTTGACCACCGCGATCACCGGTTTCGGCCCGTGGCGCAGAAGCTCAAAGACACTATCCACAACTTCCAGCATATCTTTTTCGCCGGGGGTAGGGTCGGCATTTGCTACCTCTTTCAGATCTGCTCCGGCGCAAAAAGCCCGACCTGATCCGGTAATGGCAATAATACGCACGTCGTCATCACCCATCGCGGCGGTTACAGCAACCTTCATCTCGGTTAACAGCGCCGTCGACAGGGCGTTTAGTTGTTTGGTGCGTTGCAGGGTGATCCATTCGGTTTGGGCGACCCGCTCAACCGAAATATTGGTGAAAAGCTCTGACAAAGTTAGCTCCTGTTATATGGGGAAAAGACTGGTACGACCTGCCCGTCAGCTATTGAAGGAGTAGCCGCCATTGACCGGATAGGTCTGGCCCGTGATCCAACTTGCGGCGTCTGAACACAAGAACAGGATCATACCAGCAGGATCCTCCGGCTCGCCCAGACGACGGATAACATAGCTAGCCAGTGCCTTTTTTTCAGCTGCCGCATCAGGGATAAGATCGGCCACCGCCGGGGTGCGAGTGCCGCCAAGTGCGACGCAATTGGCGTTGATGCCAAACCGGCCACCAGCCTTGGCTATAGCGCGCATGAATCCGGCCGCTCCGGCTTTGGCGCCGGAATAGACCGCGAGATGCGGCTCTCCTACGCGGCCTGCGTCCGAGATGACGGTAACGATGCGACCATAGCCAGATTTGACCATGGACGGCATGGCGTGTCGGGTACAGTTCAATACACCGTCGAAGTTCGTTGCCATCCAGCGTTTCCATTCAGACGGGTCGGAATCCCAAAATGCAACCAGATTATCCAGTTGCGACGTCGGTCCAGCGTTGCCCGCGTTGTTGACCAGAATATCAATGCCGCCGAATGTCTCGCGCACGGTGTCAAAAGCTGCGCCAACGGCATCATAGTCCGATACATCAAACGCCAGCGGCAGTGCCTTGACGCCTAGTGCTTCGACTTCTTTGGCGACAGCTTCGGCGCGGTCCAAGTGAAAGTCGTTTATAACGACGCCACCGGCCCCGTATTCGGCAAGATACAGCGCAACTTGACGGCCAACACCCTGGCCTGCGCCGGTAACGACAGCGATGCGCCCCTTGATATCCAGTATTGTAGTCATTTCATTATTCCCTTTTTAGCCCAACCAGCGTTTGCGCCGTCGGTAGTGTTTTACATCGCGATAACTTTTGCGGTCCCCCTCGGAGGTTATTCCAAGGTAAAATTCTTTGACGTCTTCGTTTTGGGCCATCTTGTCGGCTGGACCGTCCAGAACGATGCGGCCATTTTCCATGACATAGGCGTAATCGGCGATGCCAAAGGCTGCCGCACTGTTTTGTTCGACCAGAAGAAAGGTGGTGCCTTCATCTTTCAGCCGTTTCAGCACGGTGAATACGTCCTTGATCATCAAAGGTGCCAGTCCTAGGGACGGCTCGTCGATGATGATCAGTTTTGGGGCGGCCATGACCGCACGGCCAATCAGCAGTAGTTGTTGTTCGCCGCCTGACATGAAACCGGCGGTGCGATCTTTAAGGTCATTCAGACGGGGCATCAGGGCGTACACGTGGTCCAGACGCTTTTGCATCTCGGCTCCGCTGCGCACCATATGCCCGCCGACGACCAGGTTTTGTTCAACCGTCATGTGGCGCAGTACGCGGCGCCCTTCCATGACGTGGATCATGCCGCGCCGGACAACGTCAGATGCTTCCATATTGGTGATTACCTGCCCGTCCAGCGTGATAGACCCGCCTGTGACAGCACCGTCCTCGGACTGGATGGTGCCGGATATGGATTTCAGTGTGGTACTTTTGCCCGCACCGTTGGCTCCTAGAAGAGCGACGCACTGGCCTTGGTCCACGGTGAGCGAGATACCTTTGAGCGCCAAAATTACGTCAGAATAGGTCGCCTCGACATTGTTAAGTTCCAGCATCGCGTGTCAGCCTTGTGTTGGGTGGGGGCGGGGTTTACGGATGAATCGGATGCCGCCGATAAAGCGGCACCCGAAAAGTTTTACCATTTGTGTACGTCAGGAACTTCCACATTGATGGCATCAATTACGATCTTGCCATCGACAACCTGACCCACGTTCACCTTCAAACCCTCAAGCGGAAAGGGCGCCTCGGGGGTGAATTGCAGGGTCGGCAGCATACCGTGAGTTTCCTCGATGGTGATAGGCTTGGCGAACAGCGCATCGCGGACGTTTTCGCCGGTCAGGCCTTCAGCACCGTTGATCTCAATGGCATGTTCGATAACGGCGACCACATAGGATCCCTGTGCCATGCCCATAGCGGTGACTACGTTCCACGGTGCTTCGAGGTCATAATCCCCGGACAGCATCTGGTAAAACGCGTAAGGTTCACTATCACCTTCAACCGCAATCGCCATGCCGTAGGATTCATAGTCACCCTCAAGCTGTGCAAGACCACCGGCGGCTTTGCCGGACGCCGGCAGACCGTTGTGCGAACTTAGCATTAGCGGAATATCCGAGCCGTTTGCCTGTAACGCACGTTTGGTTGCCACAGCAATCGAGGTGTTGGTCTGGATGATCACCGCATCGGCTCCGGCGCGTACGGCGCGGCGCATCTGGGCGGTCAGGTCAGTCGGCTGAACCTCGGTATAAATAGTTTCGACAATTTCCACCATCTCGGGGTTCTCTGCGGCATATTTTTCCAGACCATGCGCCATGTCGACGTATGCTGGCGATGCTTCGGA
>DFBD01000084.1 GCA_002367255.1 Rhodobacterales bacterium UBA3089
GGCACTAAAGCGCGACAGGTCCAGTATTGGCCATCAAGTGCTCGAAACTTTCTACGGACAAGCCCAACCCATTATTGCTCCGCGTTTTACACGCAGAAAACTCTAATTCAAAATGGGCCAGTTAATTAGGGACAGGGCAACTGAAGCACCTACATTTCGCACATATCTGACCGTGTAATGAACCGCTTACCGCGACCGTTGTCCAGCGAGAACATACCGCCGCGTCCGTCAATCACATCGATTATCAGGCGGGTGTGTTTCCATGCCTCGTATTGCTTGCCGCCAATGTAGAACGGCATGCCGCCAATTTCGCCCATTTGTACGTCGTGGTCGGCAATAATCAAATCGCCGTCCGCGTAACACATTGGGGCCGAGCCATCGCAGCAGCCACCCGATTGATGGAAGATTACAGGGCCGTGATCTGCTACGATTTCGCGGATTAGCTGCAATGCACCTTCTGTGGCTTCAACTTGGTCTGGCATTGGTTCCTCCGAAGGGAAAAAGGGCGTGCGGTTAGGCACGCCCAATATAAGTAGGTTCTTAGAAGAAACCAAGCTTGTTGGGGCTATAGCTGACCAGCAGGTTCTTGGTTTGCTGGTAGTGATCCAGCATCATCAAGTGGGTTTCGCGACCGACACCGGACTGTTTGTAGCCACCAAACGCTGCGTGCGCTGGGTATGCGTGGTAACAGTTGGTCCAGACACGACCGGCCTGAATAGCGCGGCCCATGCGGTAAGCACGATTTGTGTCGCGCGTCCAAACACCGGCACCAAGACCGTAAAGAGTGTCATTGGCGATTTCCAAGGCTTCTTCATCTGTTTTGAAGGTCGTAACCGCCAGAACTGGTCCAAAGATTTCCTCTTGGAAAATCCGCATCTTGTTGTTGCCTTTAAACACAGTAGGCTGCACGTAGTACCCACCTGTCGTTTTGTTGTCTAACTCGGCGCCCGCACCGCCACACAGAACTTCTGCACCTTCTTTACGGCCAATATCCATGTAAGACATGATCTTTTCGTATTGCTCTTCAGATGCCTGCGCACCAACCATCGTTGCAAAATCCAGTGGATCGCCTTGAACGATTGCCGCGATACGCGCCAGACATTTTTCCATGAACGCGTCATAGATGTCTTCGTGGATGATCGCGCGGCTTGGGCAGGTACAAACTTCGCCTTGGTTGAAGGCAAACAGAACCAGACCCTCGATAGCTTTGTCGAGGAAATCATCGTCTTGGTCCATAACGTCCTTGAAGAAGATATTTGGAGACTTGCCACCCAACTCGACCGTCGAGGGAATGATGTTTGCCGCCGCGTATTGCATAATAAGACGACCGGTTGATGTTTCACCAGTAAAGGCGATTTTGGCGATGCGGGTGGATGTTGCCAATGGCTTACCACATTCCAGACCAAAACCGTTTACAATGTTCAGCGTACCAGCTGGCAGCAGATCACCAATAAGTTCGGCCAATACCAAAACAGATGCCGGTGTTTGCTCGGCTGGTTTCAGCACAACGCAGTTACCCGCAACCAGTGCTGGTGCGATTTTCCAAACGGCCATCAGAATCGGGAAATTCCACGGGATAATCTGACCAACAACGCCCAAAGGTTCTTGGAAGTGGTAAGCAACCGTGTCGTTGTCAATCTGGCTAAGGGAGCCTTCTTGCGCACGAATTGCACCAGCGTAATACCGGAAGTGATCGATCGCCAACGGAATATCAGCCGCATTTGTTTCGCGGATAGGTTTGCCGTTGTCCCATGTTTCAGCTTCGGCGATCATGCCAAGGTTTGCTTCCATCACATCAGCGATTTTCAGCAGGATGTTGCTGCGCTCGGTTACGCTTGTAGCGCCCCATGCGTCTTTTGCAGCGTGCGCTGCGTCCAGCGCCAGTTCGATGTCTTTTTCGTTAGAACGTGGGATTTGGCACAGAACCGAGCCATTAACCGGTGTGGTATTGTCAAAATAAACGCCGTCAACCGGATCGACCCATTCGCCACCGATGTAGTTGCCGTATTTTTCTTTGAATTTAAAAGTCATGATATTCCTCCCAGATCGTTGCTTATTGCAACATGTCCATCAATCTGGTTTGAATATTTACCGTTGTCATCTGGCGAGCAACTGTTGTGAAGTTAAACTGTATCAATACTGCGACAGTTGCCGGTAGAAATGACAAAACCTCACAAAAACAGCTACCTTGTCATACCGAATTTCTTCAGTTTCCGGTGCAATGTGGCACGACTTATTCCCATCTCGCGCGCCGCTGCACTTACATTTCCGCCCATATTTGCCATGGCCTGTTGTATTACTCGTTGCTCGGCCCTTGCATATTCATTGGCTTGGTCCACGTCATTCCCATGCAAGCTGGCCAAGGTTCTGGGGTTGCTCAGGTCTGCATTGCTTAGGCCATAAATGTTACGCGCGCAGCGGGTTGCGCCAATAACCAGATCGTCCTGATCAACCGCAATCAAGGCAGCACCTCGTGACGCTTCCGGCGGTAATTCATGCCCGTTTTCAGTTGACGCCAGAAGAATTCGCGCATCGGAAAACCGTTCCTTAAAGTGATCCGTCTCTATCCGACGTGCAGTATCAACAACTGCCACAGATATCAGGCGCGAAAACCCTGCGGTTAAATCCGCGCGGCAGGATGACACGTCAATTACTGCCATCAGATCACCTTGATGATCAAATATCGGGGCTGCCGTGCAGGACAGGCCGGTGTTCTTGGTGTGAAAATGCTGCCCTTTATGAATGGTCAGGGGGCGTTCTTCAGCAATGCAGGTGCCGACACCATTGGTGCCCTCAGATTTTTCGCTCCAGATAGCGCCAGTCCAGAGGCCCCATTTGTTAAAAGTCTTGTCATCCTGTTGCGCCCCCCGTCGAGAAAGCGCAACGCCGTTCTTGTCAGCTAAAACAACGCTGCACCCGACGTCGCCAACGGCCATGTATAGCTGATTTAGGCTGAATTCACTGGTATGAATTAACACCCCTAGACGTTCCTGCGCCTCCGCCAACTCCTGCTCGGTCAGGCGTTCAGGCGGACGGTGTTTACCGGGGTCGAGGTCATGCAGCACACTCGACCTTTGCCATGAAGCCACAAGCGGATGCCGCGCCGCTTCATCCCTCGCGATGGCAGCTTCAATTGTTGCGGCATGGCTTCGTGTGTCTTGCATTTGTTTCCTAGAAAAAAGTGAAGTGGTCCTGCTTTTCCAAACATGTTTGCGGCTTTGCTAAGATGCATCGGGTTTCTGTT
>DFBD01000124.1 GCA_002367255.1 Rhodobacterales bacterium UBA3089
GCTGCCCGCATGTGTCGGGCCGTCGGCCCCCACCAATCCGGCGCGGTCAATCGCGAAGCGCACCGGTAGGCGTTGGATCGCCACGTCGTGCACGACTTGGTCGTAACCGCGTTGCAGGAAGGTCGAATACATCGCCACGAAGGGCTTCATGCCAGCGGCGGCAAGGCCTGCGGCGAAGGTCACGCCGTGTTGTTCGGCGATGCCCACATCGAAGCAGCGCGAGGGGAAACGTTCGGCGAACAGGTCCAGCCCCGTGCCGTCCGGCATTGCTGCGGTGATGGCCACAACTTTGGTGTCAGCCTCAGCCTGTTTGATCAGACTTTCAGCGAAGACTTTTGTATAGCTTGGCGCGTTGGAGGCAGATTTCTTCTGCTCGCCCGTAATAACATCGAACTGCCCGCGTGCATGACCGCGATCGGCGCTGTGTTCGGCGGGATGATAGCCCTTGCCCTTTTTGGTAATCACATGGATCAGAGTAGGGCCATGGGCGCGGTCCTTAACGGTTCGAAGAACGGCCAATAGCTGTTCCATATCGTGCCCGTCGATAGGGCCGACGTACGAGAACCCCAGTTCCTCGAAAAGCGTGCCGCCGACGGTCATGGATTTTACCATTTCTTTGGCACGGCGCGCACCCTCTTGCAAAGGTGGGGGCAGCAACGACACTGCACCCTTGGCCGCCGCTTTTAGTTCTTGAAACCCGTCCTCGGCATAAAGGCGTGACAGATATGTTGATAATGCCCCTACCGGTGGCGCTATCGACATTTCGTTGTCGTTCAGGATTACGATCAGGCGTTTGCCAAGGTGACCCGCGTTGTTCATCGCCTCGAATGCCATGCCACCGGACATGGCCCCGTCACCGATTATCGCAATTGCGTCGCCCAACCCGTGGTCCGGCGCACCGCCAAGGTCGCGGGCAACCGCAAAGCCCAGTGCTGTGGATATAGACGTAGAGCTATGCCCCGCGCCAAACGGGTCAAATTCGCTTTCGGCCCGTTTGGTAAAGCCCGAAAGACCCTCGCCTTTGCGCAAGGTCCGCATGCGGTCCCGCCGACCCGTCAGGATTTTGTGAGGGTACGTTTGGTGACTAACGTCCCAGATCAGGCGGTCCTTCGGGGCGTCAAACACCGCGTGCAGGGCCACTGTCAGTTCGACCACACCGAGGCCAGCACCCAGATGGCCGCCAGTTTCTGACACCACAGAAATTGTCTCCGCCCGCACTTCATCCGCCAACGTCCGCAGTTCGAAATCCGTTAAGGTTTTCATATCGGCGGGCGTATTTACACGGTCAAGGATGGGTGTATCGGGGCGTTCAGCGGTCACGGTTTTGATTCCCTTAAGTTGCGCGCGTTATGGTGTATCGCGCCGCCTGACGCAAGTTTTCTGCGGCATCCCCGTAAGGGGTTAGCGCGGTGCAGGCCTCGTCTACCAAATCACGGGCACGGTCTTTGGCACCCTTAAGTCCTAGCAGCGATACAAACGTGGCTTTGCCGGCCGCTTCGTCTTTGCGCAGGCGTTTTCCGGCTGCTTCGGGGTCGCCTTCGATGTCCAGAACGTCATCCTGTATCTGGAAGGCCAGCCCGAGAGCTTCTGCATAAGCGCGTAGCGGTGTTGTATCGGCCCCCGCCAGAACGGCACCTGCTTCCGTAGACCAGCGGATCAGCGCCCCCGTTTTCAATGCTTGCAACGCGGTGATTTCAGGCAAAGTCAAAGGCACATCTGCCGTTTCTGCGGCGATATCCATCGCTTGCCCGCCAACCATTCCCAATGCGCCGGAAGCCGTAGCCAAAGACCCGACAAGGCGCACAACCGCCGAAGCGTCGGCCGAGGCCTCCGTCAAATACTGGAACGCCTGCGTTTGCAATGCATCGCCAACCAGAACCGCTGTGGCCTCGTCCCATTTGATGTGCACCGTCGGCAATCCACGCCGTAGATCGTCGTCGTCCATGCAGGGCAGATCATCGTGGACCAGCGAATAGGCATGCAGGCATTCAATCGCGGCGGCCATAGGATTAGCGACCTCGGGCGTAATCCCGTGTAGCGCCGCGCTTTCCATCACCAGAAACGCCCGTAGGCGTTTGCCGCCGTTCAAAACGGCATAGCGCATACCTTCCGCAATCGCGTTATCGGGGGGTGGCAGGGTTGCATCCAGAAACGACTCGACCCGCGTTGCCGCCAAGCCTAGTGCAATGTTGAAGGTTGATACAGGCATCAGGAAAGCTCGACAGGTTCCGTTCCGGTGGCGTTACCGTTTCCATCGGTGGTGATCTTGGCGACTTTTTCCTCGGCTGATTTCAGCTTCGCCTCGCAATGCGCCTTTAATTCAGCGCCGCGTTCATAAAGGGCGATCGACTCCTCCAAAGGAACCGAGCCGCTTTCAAGCTGCCCGACCACTGTTTCCAAAGTGCTCATCGCTTCTTCGAAGCTCATGTCGCTCACAGGTTTATCGCTCATTTTTCACGCTCCATCAGGACATTAACATGGGCGGCGCATGACGCTGCCAATCCATCAAGATCATATCCCCCTTCCAACATGGATACCACCCTGCCGTCGCAGTGTTTATCGGCCAAGTCGCATAATTGGTGCGTGGCCCATGCGAAATCATCCTCGACCCAGTTCAAATTGGCGAGCGGATCGTTTTTGTGGGCGTCAAACCCCGCTGAAATCAGAATCAGTTCGGGGGCAAACGCATCGATTGCAGGCAGAACCTGATCCTCCATCACCGCACGAAATGCTTCGCCGTCTGTTTCAGGGTCAAGCGGACAATTCAGAACGTTGCCGTGTGCGCCCGTCTCACTCGCCGCGCCCGACCCCGGATATAGCGGCATTTGGTGGGTGGAGGCGAACAGAATCCGTTCATCATCCCAAACCAGATCTTGCGTGCCATTGCCATGATGCACATCGAAATCCATGATCGCCACACGGGCAAGGCCGTGAACCTCCAACGCATGTTTGGCGGCAATCGCCACATTTCCGAACAGGCAAAACCCCATCGGCGTTTCGCGTTCTGCATGGTGCCCAGGTGGACGGATGGCGCAAAAGGCGTTGGCAGCTTCGCCGCCCATTACCATATCAACGGCCTTCACAACCGCCCCGACCCCACGATAGGCTGCCGCCACGGACCCCTCGGACATATAGGTGTCTGCATCAAGCTGGCCGACGCCTTTGGCCTTGATCCGGTCGATGTGGGCTTGTGGGTGTGCGCGAAGGATGTGTTCGTCCACCCCCATCGGTGCATCAAGGCGCAACAGATCAAAGTCGCGAAGCGCAAGGGCAATGACCTCAAGCCGCGCCACGCGTTCGGGATGCCCCTCGGGCGTTATGTGGTTCAGGCAGTCGGGGTGTGTGATAAGGGCTGTTGTCATAGTATAAAACTTAAGCAAGACTGCCAGCAGCGGCAAGCCCGCGTTGCGATTACAGGAACAGCTATGCCCGAACTGCCCGAAGTTGAAACTGTCCGTCGTGGGTTGGAACCAGTGATGACTGGTCA
>DFBD01000171.1:0-689 GCA_002367255.1 Rhodobacterales bacterium UBA3089
TGCGCCGTGATGGTCAGGTTGAGAATGGATGAAATCGTGTAGGAGAATTCCAGCGAGGCCGAGGTGCCGTTCAGCGCCTGATCCATCAGTGTATTGTCGGCAAAGCGCACGTCGATCTGGCCGGTCAGCGCCGCATTCGAGGGATCGGCCCCGTCGATCCGCCCGTCGGCGCGGATGGTCTCAATGCGGTCGAGATTGTTGGAATACTGGATATCGGCGGTGACAATGTTGCCCAGCGCCGTGCCATTGCGCTTGATCGATCCGTTGAAATGCCCGAAGCGCTGCAGGGTCCAGCCCATGGGGGTTCCCGCAGCCGTCGATGTGGCAACCGTTTCCCCCTGCGCGATCAGCTTGGCTGTGGCCGTCAGCAGGCCTGAACGCTGCATCTGCCACGACAGTTGATCAAGCACGCAGCCGGTATACATCGCGAACCGCGGTACCTCGGGCATGGCAACCTCGATGGCCATGCTAGGCAGTGCCCAACCGCCGGACTTGAATATATGCGTCTTGTCAGTCGTGCCGGTGGTGATCGGATCGCCAAACGCCGCCTTCAGCCAGAAGCCAAACGCCTCGGCATCGATCGGCACCACCAGATCGCCGTCTGCTGTCACCGCATCCTTGATCGGGGCTAGTGGATCGCGGCCATAACCCAGAAGCTCGGAGGACAGCAGGGGTTGCTCGGCCCCCAG
>DFBD01000171.1:787-2819 GCA_002367255.1 Rhodobacterales bacterium UBA3089
CCATGTTCAGGTTCCTTGTTTTGAGGTGGGGTCAGGTGATGGGGGTCAGCCCAGTGGGTCAGCCGTGCTGTAGGTCAGGATGACCGAAATGATCGCTGCCTTGAGCGCAACTCCGCCCTCCATGGGCAGATCAACGGGCTGCGGGGCCTGTGCCTCAATCCAGTCGCAGAGACCATCCAGGGTGCGGTCGGCAACAAGTGTGGAACCGATGGCTTGGACGATTGTGTCGAATGTGAGCGCCCGCGCCGCAGGTGTCTTACTCTGCACGATCACCTCGAGTTCGGCGCGGTGTTCATAGTGGTAAGCCAACGGTGACAACGTGACCTCGGGCGCGCCCGGATCGCCGTCACGCAAGATCACGAGGCCGCCTGAGGGTAGGCGCTCGGGCAGCACCTCTTCGCGCAGGACGGTTGTGCCGGGCACGGTTTTGAGTGCCGCAAGCAGGGCTTGCAGAGTAAGTTCGCGGGATGTTGGCATGGTGACTTTAATTCAACCCGAATATTAGGACAGATTGCAGCAGACATCCAGGTAAGCGACTGCCGCCATAAACTCCCATTTCACCCTTCAAAGCCTAGCTTACCCAATGTGGCGCGATCTGGTGCACCGGTTTCTGGCAAACCGACCGAAGCCTGGTAGTCCTTCATCGCGCGCTGGGATCCCGGCCCCCATTGGCCGTCGGGCGTACCTGCATTGAAACCACCAGCATTTAACATTGTCTGGATTGCGCGATAATCATCTGACGTCAGGCTCAGTGTTGTCCATCCACACGATGATGCAACATCTTCATATGCATCCAGGCCTCCGGACAAGTCAAAAGTGGCATCATGCCGCTGGCCGTTCTTTTCAACCAGTCGAATAAATAGTCGATTTGCGTCGTAGATTTGGCGAATGAACCGTTCGGCTTCCCGCCCAAATAGCCCGGCACCCTTATTGCTCGTAAGGCTACTCCATCGGGTTTGTTGCGCCGAGTTGTCGTCAATTCGGTAGGTGATATCGAAGCTATTCCGCCGGTAGTCTGATGTCAGAAAATCATCCTGCACGAAAATCAGCGCCGTATCGCCTTCACTACAACGTGCAAGCAAGGCCGTAACGCCACCGAAACTGTTGGGTTCAAGCTGTGAGTAGTTGATTGCCGTTACTTTCGGGCTGTCGTCCACTGCGGCGCGTTCCGTTTCGATAGTCCACCACCCGGATATTTTTTCACCGTCTTTGTGAGCCTGTTCAAAAGGCTGGATAGAATAATCGATGCCGGGAAATCTCGGGTCCGCCCAAGGAAGTGCATCTGTGGTGTCTGCATCTGGTGACGGTTCGGGGCGGCCTGAAGTTACTTCTGAGCTGCTTGTCCGTTGAGTGGCAGAAACTGCCGGAAATGCTATGCCATATTTCGCTTGGAAATACGCCATTTGAAGTTGGGCCAAAGTCAATTTTTCGGTTTCAACTCGGCTTAAAGCCACGGCTTGGATCAAACCACCAGCCTGTCCAGCCTCCCTTTCAGCCTCTTCAATGCGGCGCTGGGCGTCGGCGATTTCGCCAAGAATTTGCATTGCCTTCGCTTCGTCTGGTTGGACAGCCGGAACGGTTATCTCGATGGACTCGCCACCCTCTACCGCAAGGATACGGTTTCGTAAAACAGCCTCTGAGAGAAGAAGTGCTTCCTTACGAGTTTCTGCAAGCGCTCGAATGAGACCGCCATCATATCGATCGATAACTGAATTTGCCTGCTCAACTTGCCCAACAACAAGGTCCAGCTCTGTTCGGAGTTCATCAGAAGTTTGTGCTGCAGCCGGAAACGAAATGTACATCGCAATGACAAATGGAACTGCTCTTGTTAAGAATCGCATTTTTCCTCCTAGGTTTGGCGTAATTCTACCCAGAACCAACTCAACCCACAAGCGAGCACGCTCTTCAGACGGGTTCGCGTTGTCCTTTGGCGGCCAGTGAGATTTCCTTTTGATCCATCAGCTTACTCCCATCTCGACACAATCAACCCCGGCACCGTCCCAACCACATTCTCCGCATCCCGCGCCAGATC
>DFBD01000141.1 GCA_002367255.1 Rhodobacterales bacterium UBA3089
CGATCAGTTTGGGAACGCTCTAGCTCAGCCGCCCAGAACAGCCTGCCTCCACACGGGAAGCAAGACGTGCACCGACGGCGCTTTACAGGTGAAAACTACGTGCAACCGCTTCATCCGAAGTAGATCTCACGTGCTCCATCCAGAGCTTGCACTCACTGACCAAAACCGGCCAGGAGCCTTGCCTCATCCAAGGCGTACCGCCACTTCCAATCCTGGTCGTGGACTTCTTCAAAGCGCCAGGGTGCATTCCTGCAGATCATGTACCGGCTGCTTTGAAACCGGCGGATCATGCCCATGGATACAATGATCTGCATCCGGCGGGTTTCTTGCAAGAGGTCATTTACGAGTATTTTCGCCCTGCCCTTGCTGCATGCCCCAAACTTGACCCCAACCCATTGTAAATTAAAAGAATGCAAACGAACCGAAATAGAACAAAATCGAACCCTGGCACTTTGGTTGCCTCCTGATCTAAAGCCTAAAAGGGCAGCCACTATGACGTATTTACGAATCCCGCCGACCCATAGGTGATGTCCAGGCAGTGCTCTTCTGCATGTATTCGCGCGTGCCTTTTGTTTTTTCTCGACTTCCACCGCGAACGAAGCGGTACTGTCGCCATGCCCGGATTTCCGCCCGGGTTTTTCTCGGTACCGGGGCAGGCATTTCGCCGCCCCAGAACTAGGAGACAAACACATGTCAAAGAAGCCGCAAACCAAGATCGCCCGGGTGCAGGGAATGCTCGAGAAGCCGAAAGGGGCCAGCCTTGCGGCTATTTGCAAGATAACTGGCTGGCAGGCCCACTCCGCTCGCGCAGCGCTTAGTGGGCTTAGGAAGTCTGGCTGTTCCATTGAGCGAGACCCCGGCAACGGCAAAAGTGGTGGATCGATCTACCGGATCGTTGGTAGCCCGGAAACGTGCCGGTGATCGGGATCGACGAACTGGAGAACATGGACCGGGCGGCGCTTGTCGCCGCCTGGGATCAGGCGTTTCAAACACCGGTGCCAAAGGGGATCAGCCGCAGTTTCCTGCGGTGGTTCCTAGCATTTGAGCTTCAGGCGCGCCGATGTGGCGGGCTGCCAAAATCCGTTGAGAGCGCCCTTGCCCGCGATGACAACGCGACTGTAGCCCATCCGAAGGCGCCTGCGCTCCGCCCGGGTGGTCGGCTCCTGCGGGAATGGAATGGTGTGACCCACGTCATCGATGTAACTGATACCGGTTTTGTCTGGAACGGCGCGCCCTATCGTTCTTTGACGGCCATTGCCCGTGGGATCACCGGCACGCACTGGTCCGGGCCGCGGTTCTTCGGGCTGACTGGTAAGACCGGGTCATGAGCAAGCCAAACATCCGCTGCGCGATCTACACACGCAAATCCTCGGAAGAAGGCCTTGATCAGGACTTCAATTCCCTGGACGCTCAACATGAGGCCTGTGCCGCCTACATTGCCAGCCAGCGTCACGAGGGCTGGAAGTTGCAGAAGGAACGCTATGATGACGGTGGCATCTCCGGCGGTACGCTTGAACGCCCGGCTCTGAAACGCCTGCTCAACGACATCGACGTCGGTCGTATCGACATGGTCGTGGTCTACAAGATCGACCGGCTGACACGGTCGCTGCCGGACTTTGTGCGTATGGTTGACCGGTTGGACGCTGCAGGCTGTTGTTTTATCTCTGTCACGCAATCATTCAACACCTCCACCTCGATGGGGCGGCTGACCTTGAACATGCTGCTGTCCTTTGCCCAGTTCGAACGCGAGGTCACATCCGAGCGGATTCGCGACAAGATCGCCGCCTCCAAAAAGAAGGGCCTGTGGATGGGCGGTGTATCGCCCCTTGGTTATGATCCGCATCCCGATCCGATGACCCGGGAACTGGTGGTCAATGAGAGTGAAGCCGTAACGGTCCGGCACCTCTTCGCGCTTTACGAAACGCATGGCTGTCTGAACGCTGTTGCACGAGAAGCTGGCCATCTTGGGCTGCGTTCAAAACGGCATGTCTTTTCCACTGGTCGGGTTCAGGGCGGCAATCCGTTCAGACGAGGCCACATCTATTCCGTTTTGCGTAACCCGGTCTATCTCGGCAAGATCCGCCACAAGGACAAGGTCTGGCCTGGCAACCACCCGGCCATCATAGACCAGGATCTCTGGGACCGGGTTCATGTCAAGCTACAGGCGGCAAGTGCGAGGCGGCGGGGACAGGCGCGCGCGACAAATCGAGTTGGTGACCAGGCTGGGGTCGCACACCTGACCGGCATCTTTCGGGACGAAACAGGCGATCTACTGACACCGACCCATACGCAGCGCCATGGTCGACGAATTCGCTACTACATCTCCAACCGCCTCATCTCGGGGGGTACCGATCCCTCTGGTTGGCGTCTTCCCGCTTCGGCCTTTGAGGATGCCGTTGCCAAAGTAATATCCGGCCATCTCGCGGACCAGGCAAAGCGGCATGGGATTCTGCTAAACGCCGACATGGCCGACGCCGTCAGCGCTTGCGACGCGGCCAGCCTTCTTGTCACACAGATCAAAACCGCCGGTCTGGCCCTGGCAGCCCCGATCATCACATCGGGAGAGATCGTCCGCGGGAAGATCCAGATCACCCTCGATCGCATCGCCCTTGCCGCTGCGCTGAACCTGAAGCCTGCGTCATTAGACCCCGACCTCCTGGTGATTGCTGCCCCCTTCACCTGTCGTCGCCGCGGAGTTGAAATGAAGATCATTGCCGGAGATCCGGTTCCCTCGCCCGACACCGCAATGGTACGCGCGCTGCGCAATGCCCATCACTGGTCAAAGGATCTGCGCACCGGAACTCAGCTTGCCCAGATCGCTGAGACCCAGGGTGTCTCCAAAAGATACGTGGCCCGCATCCTTCCCCTGGCCTTTCTTTCCCCCCGGCTTCAGAGTGCAATTCTTGAAGGCACCCAGCCAGTCGATCTGAACCTCGAAAAGCTCGTACGAACCCGCCTGCCCATCGACTGGAAAGACCAGGAGCGGATGCTTGGAATTCAGAACTGAAGGTCTTCCCTGTTCTGCCGAGTCCATTCCCTGATACCGCAGAAAAATTCCCTGTTTGTGTAAATAAATTCCCTGTTCGTGCGCTTAGGGAAATGCCCTGTAACCCTCTGTAAAATCTCACCGTTTTCGGGTGAAACCTACAGAATCGGACCTCAACGCAAGAAATTCCCTGTAAATTCCCTGTTAGCAGGGAATTCTCCACAAAACCGCACCGGCGTAATCAGCCAACAGAGACAAGCCTGAAGGTTTCGCCAATTCATCCGAAATCAGTGCGTCTCTGTGGGAATCACAACTCCACAACCACCTGAAATCTCAAGGGAATTAGGCATGGATTATGTATGGAAAATCGAGACGGGAAGTGGTGGCGG
>DFBD01000281.1 GCA_002367255.1 Rhodobacterales bacterium UBA3089
TTTTCCAATTGCTGATTGGTGGTTGCGCCGAAGATAACCGAGGCCATGAAGGGGCGCGTGATGCAGAAGGCCAATGCCATCTGGCTTAGGTCTAAACCGTGCTTGTTTGCCACGGCAAGGTAAGCATCGACCGCAGGGAAGGCGTATTTTGTTAGCCGCCCACCAAGGTTTTCCGAAAACGTTCGGCGGGACCCGGCAGGGGTGACGTCCCCTTGATACTTGCCGGTTAAAATCCCGGCGGCGAGCGGCGAGAAGGCAAGCAAGCCAACATCCTCGTTTATGCTTAGTTCAGCCAAATCAAGATCATAGATGCGGCACAGCAGGCTGTATTCGTTCTGGATGGAGGCCATGCGGGGCAATCCCTCGGCCTCGGCAATTTCAAGGAACTGCGAGACGCCCCAGCAGGATTCATTGGATGTGCCGAAGTGGCGAATTTTGCCCTCGGTCACCAACTCGCCCAAGGTTTGCAGGCATTCGGTCATGTGGTCCCGCGTTTGGTTGCGATCCTGCCCACTTGGGTCAAATGTCCAGTATTTGCGGAAATGATAAGACCCCCGATTGGGCCAATGGAACTGGTAAAGGTCTATGTAATCGGTTTGTAGGCGCTTTAGGCTTCCCTCCACCGCTTCGCGTATTGTGGCGGGGGTTATGTCTGCGCCTTCGCGCCCTTTAACGGCGTTGCTGCCGCCGCCAACAACCTTGGTGGCAAAGATAACGTCATCGCGTCGCCCTGTCTTGGCGATCCAGCTGCCGATGATTTCTTCGGTTCGGCCCTGTGTTTCCAGACCAAGCGGGGTGGTCGGGTACATCTCGGCGGTGTCAATGAAGTTCACACCGTGATCAAGCGCGATGTCGATCTGTCCGTGGCCCTCGGCCTCTGAATTCTGGGTGCCCCATGTCATTGATCCGAGGCACAGCGTGCTGACCTCCACGTCCGTGCGGCCTAGTTTTTTGTATTGCATGGTTTTTCCTGTTTTTTGCATCATAAATACTGCAAGGAAAGCGGGGATCGTCAAGCGAAATACTGGTATAAAGGACACGTTGCGTCAAAAGCTGCATGGTTTGGGTTGTGTCGGAGGGCTTGGCTGCATACATCTGCCCGTATGAAAAAGATTATCAAACGCTTTAAGCCCAAATCAACTGTTCCTGTAATTCGCCTGAATGGCGTTATCGGGGGCGGTAGCCGTCTCGGTGGTCCGGGCTTGAATGATGCCGCACTTGCGCCCGTGATTGAACGTGTTTTTTCCAAGGGAAAGCCAAAGGCTGTGGCTCTGGTGATCAATTCGCCCGGTGGGTCGCCTGTACAATCAGCCTTGATTGCAGCGCGTATTCGGCGGCTGGCGGACGAGAAAGAGATCAAAGTTTATGCGTTTTGCGAGGATGTTGCCGCGTCTGGCGGATACTGGCTGGCGACATGCGCGGACGAAATTTACGTCGATGGAAGCTCCATCATCGGATCGATCGGTGTGATTTCGGCATCCTTCGGGTTCAGTGAGCTGATCGAGCGTCAAGGCGTGGAGCGGCGGGTTTATACCGCTGGTGAAGACAAATCGATGCTGGACCCGTTTCGCCCTGCTAAGGATGACGATATCGAGCGGGTGAAGGGGCTTCAGAGGGTGATCCACGATAACTTCATCGCGCAGGTGACCTCGCGTCGTGGTGCGCGGATAACGGGTAAGGATCTGTTCACCGGTGATATCTGGGTCGGATCGCAAGCTGTTGAAAACGGATTGGTTGACGGGATCGCCCATCTGGTTCCCAGGATGAAAGAGCTGTTCGGAGATGAGGTTCGCCTGCCTGTGCATGGACCAAAACGCTCGTTACTAAGCAAATTCGGGGCTGCGAATGTGATTTCCGATGTGGAGGATCGCTTGAACTGGTCCCGCTTCGGATTGTAAGACACAATCATGGTCAAAGCGGTTTCTATATTCTTGATTGTAATTCTGGTGCTCGGCATGTTCGGGAAGCTCCGGATATTGAAAATCCGTAAACCACGCGACCTGCCGCGTGCGAAAAAGTGCAAAACCTGTGGCAATTATTTGATTGGCATCGATCCGTGTAAATGCGAGAAACGCGCTAAATAAGTGCCGCCTGAAGGGACAGCAATAATTACATGGATATGCTATTAGTTCTTGCTGGTCTTGTGATCCTGCTTGTTGCAGGGGATTTTTTGGTAAAGGGCGCGGTTTCGCTTAGTCTGCGCCTTGGAATTCCCGCCCTGATCGTCAGCTTTACTATTGTCGGGTTTGGAACGTCCGCGCCGGAATTGTTGATCGCAGTTCAATCTGCGCTGGAGGGGGCACCGGGAATTGCGCTGGGAAACGTGGTTGGCTCAAACATTGCTAACGTATTGTTAGTACTTGGTGTTCCAGCTTTATTTTTCACGCTTGATACCCGTCGGTGCGATACAAAACGCACATACATCCAAATGCTCGCAGCATCGCTGGTATTCATCGCGTTGTGCTTCTTAGGGCCATTATATATTTGGCACGGAGTCGTTTTACTGGCGTTGCTGGCCGCGATGCTTGGTGATGCGTTCCATTCCGCGCGCAAAGCTCGACGGTTAGTGAATATCGATAATGTGACGTCCGAAGAGCTGTCGGAACTGGAAGATGCGGACCCGAATATGGCGATCTGGATGGTTGCTGCCTATATGATTGCTGGCATCATTGGCCTGCCTTTCGGAGCTAGTATTCTGGTTGAAGGCGCACTGGGTATAGCCCAAGATAAAGGCGTTTCCGAAGAGGTCGTTGGATTGACAATCGTTGCGATTGGTACTTCGTTGCCAGAACTGGCGACGACCGTCGTTGCAGCGTTACGCCGCCAGGCAGATGTGGCGCTGGGGAATGTGATCGGATCCAACATGTTCAATTTGCTGGCCATCATGGGGGTCGCCAGCTTCTTCGGGCCACTGGAAGTTGCCCCACGGTTCCTGAACGCTGATCTCTGGATCATGTTGGCATCGTCGCTGGCGCTCGCCTTATTCGTGTTTTTCCGACTGCAACTTTCCCGCATGTGGGGATTTACATTTTTAACCGCATATGTGGTATATATAATCGCAATGCTACATTAACCGGAGGATACCATGGCAGCGTTAATTACCGGAGGCGCGAAACGTTTAGGGCGGGCCATGGCGTTACATCTGGCATCCAAAGGTCATGATGTCGTGATCCACTATTCCAGCAGTGCTGATGATGCAGCGGAGACAGCCGAGGCCGCCCGCGCGTTTGGCGTTAAGGCTGTGATCGTACATGCGGATTTGCTGAATACCGAGGATACTTCGACATTGGTCGCGCGCGCTATTGAGGCGATCGGGGCACCTCTTGATGTGTTGATCAACAACGCTTCGATTTTCGAGTACGACAACTTGGAAACCGCAAGTTTTGAGAGTTGGGATCGGCATGTTAACTCTAACCTGCGCGCACCGGTGTTCCTGACACAGGCATTCGCTAAGCAGGTTCCAAAGGCTGCAATAGATGAAAATGGCGAACCTGTGGCCACCGCCTGCGTTGTTAACATGGTTGATATGCGTGTGCGCAAACTTACACCGGAGTTCGCGACTTATACATTGGCGAAAGCGGGGCTTTGGGCGTTTACGCAAACTGCGGCACAGTTCTTGGCCCCGCACGTCCGCGTTAACGCAATCGGACCCGGGCCAACAATGCAAGGCGCGCGCCAGTCCGCCGATCACTTTGCCAAACAAAGATCTGCAACAATATTGGAGCGGGGCTCTGATCCGATTGAGATATGCAAAGCATTGGACTTTATTCTGGAAATTGACGGAATGACGGGACAATTGATTTGTCTGGATGGGGGGCAACATTTAGCTTGGGAAACCCCGGATGTTCTTGGGGTTGAATAAAAGCGTTAACCTTTTCAGTAAGGTAAAATAATAACTCGATGCTTCAAATAAAAAAACTTTTCCACTTGACCGCGATCTTTGGCAATTTTGAGACGATTCTGTTTATGTATCTTGGAAATTTCCGGGTGAATAAAATTAAACCTTTAATAACAATGGTTTAATTGACTGCCTAATTTTTAACCAAAGGGCAACTTTTTCAAGTATTGCTGGATGTTTCGATAAAATCAGAATCTTACCAACAGACTTATCCACAGGAACGGTGGACATGTTTTTACTTGAAATATACTTGTGATGTATGCAGCAAGCCAAAGATTCTATTTCAAACGGAGCACATGGTTTCATTGGATGAAAAACATCAAAATTCCGGGTTTGAGGAGGAAGGTGTCGCGCTTGCGAATGATGCCGCTGAAACTGGTTTCAGAGTTGTCCAGAAGTATCTGAAAACTTTGGACAACAGCCCGGGTGTTTACCGGATGCTCGACACAAACGGCGAGGTTTTGTACGTTGGCAAAGCGCGAAACCTGAAGAAACGCGTGTCAAATTACGCGCGGTTGACTGGGCATACTGCGCGAATCGGACGGATGATCTCTGGCACAGCGCAAATGATGTTTTTGACCACGGAAACCGAAACCGAAGCGCTTTTGCTTGAGCAGAATTTAATTAAGCAGCTTAAACCGCGTTACAATGTTCTGCTGCGCGATGACAAAAGCTTTCCGAACATTCTGGTGACGACAGATCACGACTTCCCGCAAGCCGTAAAGCATCGCGGATCGAAAAAGGGCAAGGGGATGTACTTCGGGCCATTTGCTTCGGCTGGGTCGGTGAACCAAACACTACATCATTTGCAGAAGGTATTTTTGCTTAGGAATTGCTCGGACGCGATATTTTCAGCGCGAACCCGGCCATGCTTGCAGTACCAAATCAAGCGGTGCTCTGCGCCTTGTGTCGGGCGGGTCAGTCAGGAAGAATATAATCAGACCGTTCAGGACGCGATCCGGTTTCTATCGGGAAAATCGACAGCAATTCAGGAGAGCCTCGCCAAGCAAATGGCAACGGCCAGCGAAGCGATGGAGTACGAGAAGGCAGGGTCTTTGCGTGACCGGATCAGCGCGTTAACGGCGGTGCAATCTTCGCAGGGAATCAATCCGCAAGGCGTGACCGAGGCTGATGTTATCAGCCTGCATCAAGACGGTGGGCAGGCTTGCGTGCAGGTATTTTTCATCCGTGCGAACCAGAACTGGGGGAACCGCGCATATTACCCAAGGACTGGTGCGGGTGCAGAGCCAGCAGAGATTCTTGAGGCGTTCATCGGACAGTTTTACGGCAACAAGACGCCACCGCGATTGTTGCTGTTAAGTCATGAGGTCGAGAATGCCGACTTGCTGGAGGATGCGTTGAGCACGCAGCTTGGTCGCAAGGTGGAGCTGTTGGTGCCGCTACGGGGGGAAAAGCGCAACCTCGTCGAGGGGGCGGAGCGCAACGCACGTGAAGCTTTGGCGCGAAAGATGTCGGAAACAGCAACGCAAACCAAACTATTGACGGGGCTGGCGGTGGCATTCGGGCTGGATAAACCGCCGGAGCGGATCGAGATTTACGACAACAGTCATATTTCAGGGACGAACGCGGTTGGTGGCATGGTTGTCGCAGGGCCGGAGGGATGGATGAAGTCCAGCTATCGCAAGTTCAACATCAAAAACCCGGACCTGTCCCCCGGAGACGATTTTGGCATGATGCGCGAGGTTTTGGACCGACGTTTCAAGCGCTTGATAAAGGAAGATCCTGATAAAAAATCCGACTTGTGGCCCGATTTGTTGCTGATTGACGGCGGAGCGGGGCAGGTTTCGGCTACGGTTTCGGCACTGGATGCGCTTGGGGTCGAAGGCGTGGCGATTGTCGGTGTCGCCAAGGGCGAGGACCGCGATGCGGGCAAGGAAGAGTTCCACAAACCCGGCCAACGCCCCTTTGCTTTGCCCCACCGCGACCCTGTGCTGTATTTCGTGCAACGCATGCGAGACGAAGCGCACCGTTTCGCCATTGGCGCGCACCGGACTCGGCGGGCGAAGGCCGTGGGCGCAACACCGCTTGATGATGTGCCCGGTGTTGGTGCGACGCGTAAGCGGGCTTTGCTGGCGCATTTCGGCTCGGCCAAGGCGGCCGCGCGTGCCGGTTTGGCAGATTTGAAGGCCGTTGACGGGATTTCCGACGCATTGGCGGAAAGCATCTATGGCTTCTTTCATAGCGGTGATTAATCCGTTAAGCATACCTAAACGAATAGGAGATATCATGCGCTGGAACATACCAAATATCCTGACAGTCATGCGGTTGCTGGCGGCGCCTGGCGTGCCGCTGGCCTATGTGCTGTTCCCAAGCCCGACGGCGGACTGGATCGCGTTGATTTTGTTTGTCGGGGCGTCGCTGACAGATTTCCTCGATGGATATCTGGCGCGCAAATGGAACCAGACGAGCAATTTTGGCCGCATGTTGGATCCGATTGCCGACAAGGTGATGGTAATAATCGCATTGGTGGTGATTGTATCGCTATCGTCAGGCAATTTGCTGGTCGTATGGCAATGGCAGGATTTCCTTATCCTGATTGCTGTCGTCGCTATTCTTTTCCGCGAGATTTTTGTGTCCGGCCTAAGGGAATTCCTTGGTGTAAATGCATCGACGCTTCAGGTTACGAAACTGGCCAAGTGGAAGACTACGGCGCAAATGGTAGCCGTAGCGGCACTGTTGTTGGGGCATATGCTGCAATTCTACGTCGCTGGGGCGATGTTTGGAATGGAGAGTAATTATGCGTGGGCTGTGATTGATGGCGATATCAAAGAGGACAGCAATTTGTGGCTATTATTCCAGTCGTTCAAAGTTGCAACGTATGCGGGGCTCGGGCTTCTGGTTTTGGCTGCGCTGTTGACTGTGGTCACTGGTGTTGATTATTTCCGCAAGGCACTACCTTTCCTGAAGGAGGAAACCTGATGCAGGTTTTATATTTCGCGTGGGTGCGTGAACGCATTGGCGTGCCGCGTGAAGATGTTGAAACATCTGCTGAAACCGTGGCGGATTTGGTGAACGAGTTACGTGGACGCGAGGAACGTTATGATCTGGCTTTTTCGGATATGAGCGCCATTCGCGTAGCTTTGGATCAGGAACTTTCAGATTTGCACACATCACTTGCAGGCGTGCGCGAAGTGGCGTTTTTTCCGCCGATGACGGGTGGTTAAGATGTCAATTAGTGTGCAGGTAGACGATTTTGACGTTGGGGCTGAAATCAATGCGCTGTCCGACGGTCGCACGGATATTGGCGCTGTGGTGACCTTCACAGGCTTGGTGCGCGACATGGCCGGTGGCGAGAAAATCGCTGATATGGAGCTGGAGCATTACCCGGGCATGACCGAAAAAGCGCTCGCGAATATTGAGGCAGAGGCAAACGCCCGCTGGGACTTGCAAGCTTCGCGGATCATACATCGTTATGGGACGCTGGCAGCGGGCGCACAGATAGTAATGGTTGCCACTGCATCACCGCATCGCGCGGATGCTTTCGAGGCGGCCGAGTTCATCATGGACTTTTTGAAATCCCGCGCGCCTTTCTGGAAGAAAGAGGGCACGGCAGATAGTGGCAAGTGGGTAGATGCACGTGATGCGGACGAGGACGCATTGAACCGTTGGTCCTAGTGGCCGCGTAATTCTTCGACTTCGGTACGCCAAGCCTCGGCCTCTGTGCGCCACTGTTCGCTTTCGCGACGCGCATTTCCCAGACCTGTCATCGCGGCATCCAGTTCCGCTTGAAGCTGGTTTTCACTTCGACGGGCATTCACTTCGACTTCGTGCGCATGCGTCTCGGCGGCAGCTTGGGCGCTTTCGGCTTCTCGCATACGGGCAACAACCTCGTCGGAGGCCATAGGACCAGTGGTGTTCATGCGGTCAAAAAACCAGCGCAAGGTCCAGCCGATGATGACGGCCACTACCAGTGCCGAACCGATAATCAGGGTTAGATCAGTTCTGTCCATCTGTCGTTTCCTCTAGCAATTTGAAAGCAATACGCCGGTTTTCCTGGCGTCCTTCTTCGGTCTCGTTGTCGGCGATTGGTTGGGTCTCACCATAGCCTACGGCGGTGATATCACCCAGCAACACGTTACGCGCCAGTAAGGAATCCAATACGGCATCAGCGCGATGTTGGCTTAGGTTTAGGTTCATTTCTTCGCGACCTTGGCTGTCTGTGTGCCCGCCGATCTCGAACGCGGATTGCTTACAGCGGTTAAGGATTGTTACGATTTGGTTAATGGTTTTCACCGACGCGGATTCGATCACGGCCGAGGATGGAGCAAACAAAATCTGGTTCTCGTCCAGCAGCGCTGAAATTTCGGCTTCGCATTCTTTGCCATCGGGGCGGTCTTCAATAACAGGCTCTGGAATGATTTCCTCGACAGCTATTGTGAAGCGTGCATCGGCCCCAAATCCGACCTCTAGCTTGCCTAGAATGGCGTCGTAAAGGTCTTCGGTTTCGCCAGTCCCTGTAACCGCAACCGTTTCTTCTGTGACGTTGATGTCGCCTTTGACAAACATCGCCAAAACTTCCAGTGCTACCAGTTGCCGTGATGTCCAACCGTGGGGGGCGAAGTTGGCGATTTTGCTAATGTCGTCAACGGCATCATGGCCAAACTTGGCCTCGGCATATGTCAGTAAGGTTTGCTTCGAAATTTCGTCAATTGTCACGCCTTCTAAAGTGACAGTGCCATCCTCGTGAAGCTGTGCATGGAAGTGGGGCCGGGTTTCATCGTCAGCGGCGACCTCGGTTTCGGGCAGGACGACTTGCAATGAATATGCGTCGGGCAAAGCATCCTGCAAGGATTGCGCGATGGCATCGAGCGTCTGTGTGTCAAATCCAACCGGTGCGGTTAGTGTAACGCCTGAATCCTGCATCTCGAAGCTGCCACCACCCATGTTGGCTACGGCATCCATCCCTCTAACAGCAACTTCGGACCAGTTTTCGCTAGGTGCTCCGATACCGATTTCACAAGCCGAAGTATCAGAGGCCCCAAGGCGCTTTGCTGCATTCACGATGCGTGCTTCGCCTTCTGGCGTAAGCGCATAGCACATCAAAGTCGTATCTGTTTCGGTAGCAATAAATGTTAACGTATAGGGTGCAAATATCGGGCGTGGAGCGGTTATGTCGATTGACAGTGACACACCTTCAGGTTTTAGCGATTGCAACTCTTGTTGTAGCAGTTTTTTTTCCGCGTCGCTTTTGACAACGGCGGTAACGATAACTTCGCCAGACATAATGCTTATTTTGGCGCGATCTACCCGCATCATGATTTCTGTGCCGAACTGTAGGGCAACATCCCACCCTTCTGGCGCAGCCCATGTGGTGGATTTTTTCATGTCGATCAGCGAAACGTCTTCGATTCCCGCAATGGCGGTGCGGATGGTATCACCATTGGCCTCACTCGGCGTGATCCCGATTAACGAAATATCTGTACCGCTGCGAAGGATCTCCAAGGCAAAATGCGGGGCGATGGCGGGGATGCTTTCCTCCACCTCCATCAGGTTTCTAATTCGGGTGGTGGAAACCACGCCTGAAATTGCATCAAAGGCTTGAATGCGTTTGCGTTCATCGGGGGCAGTGCCGGTAAGTATAACAAGCGTGCCATCGGTTTCGATTTGCACCCAGTTTTGCCCTGAGGCGACTAGTGCGGATTTCGAATTCCGTTCGGTCGTGTTTTCCAATGTGGCCACAGCGAAAATAGCGACCAACGCTGCTGCGGTGACGCTTGCTATAAATCCGGCTGTGGCAAATGCTATGGCGGCAGGGCGCATGGAACCTCGGAGTCGTTTAGTTGTTTGTTTCTACGTGATGAAATCGGGCAGGGCAACAGGCTGTCGCCTAGTTTACAGGATTGCTGCGATTCCGATGATGGCGGCGGCAATCAACCCGGTATCGCGATTGGATCTGAACAGTTTCAAGCATACTTCGGGGTTATCTATATCAAGGTGTCGCATTTGCCAGAACATATGCATTCCGAACGCCCAGGCGGCCATGATTCCTAGCACAAGCGGTGTTACAGGCCCGCTGGACAGCGCCATAATTGCGGCAAGCGCCATAAGGTTGACCGATAGTACCAAGAACACGAATAAGTATCGAGCAGTCGCGCGGCCAAACAGTCGGGCGGTGGATTTCACCCCGATCAGGGCGTCGTCGTCTTTGTCTTGATGCGCATAGATCGTGTCATAAAACAGCGTCCACGCAATACCCGACAGGTATAGCAAAACCGGTGGCCAGCTAAGGTCGCCAGTATGTGCCGCCCATGCCAGCAAGGCACCCCAGTTGAAGGCAACACCCAAGAACACTTGCGGCCACCATGTGAAGCGCTTGGCGAAAGGATAGATGACCACAGGTATCAGGGCCGCTATGCCCAGGGCGATCGTAAAGGTGTTGAAAGTCAGCAGGATGCCGAACGCGATCAGCATTTGCAGAACCAGCCAAACCGCCGCCTGTTTCACTGTTACTTGTCCTGATGGTAACGGGCGGGATTTGGTGCGGGTTACTTGCGCGTCAAACTCGCGGTCCGAGATGTCGTTCCATGTGCAGCCCGCACCGCGCATCAGGAAGGCACCAATGGCGCAACCGATAGCGATCCATATATCGTTCAAGTCGCCGCCAGCAGGGTCGGCAGCGACAGCCAGCCCAAGCCCCCACCAACAAGGGATTAACAGTAGCCACGTGCCAGCCGGACGATCCGCACGGGATAGGCGCAGGTACGGTCGCGACCACTTCGGCGCAAAACGATCCACCCAATTTAGCGAAGTTGCGTCAGCAACTCTTCCATCTTGGTCTGGTTCGGGCATATGATCGTCTGAATTCATAAAGGGCATACCACATGGCTAAGAAACGCGCGAAAATCAGGCTCTTTGTAGAGGGTTCACTGGGGGATGGGCAAGGGATTGTCGTTACCAAAGATCAAGCGAACTATCTGTTTAACGTTATGCGCCTGAAAACCGGCGATAATGTGCTGCTTTTTAATGGTCGCGATGGCGAGTGGCAGGCCGAGGTGGTCGAGGCGGGAAAGCGTGCCGGCAAATTGGCGTGTCGCGTCCAAACCGCGCCTTTGCAACTGCCGCCGGATGTGTGGCTGCTGTTCGCGCCCATCAAAAAGGCGCGCACGGCGTTTATTGTGGAAAAAGCGACGGAACTGGGTGCTGCACGAATTATGCCAGTGCTTACAGACTTCACGAATATGGACCGGATACAAATCGACCGCCTCCGCGCATACGCCATGGAGGCAACCGAGCAATGTGGCGGTACGTATATCCCCGAGGTTTACGAATTCCAAAAGCTGACAGATGTGCTGAATGAATGGCCCGAGGATCGCCGCATAATGTTTTGCGACGAAACCCGCAAAGCGCTACCCGTGGCGCAGGCTTTGGCTAAAGAAACAGGCGGTAAATGGGCGATTGTGATTGGCCCCGAGGGTGGGTTCTCGCCAGATGAAATTGAACGTTTTCGTGGGATGACGGGTGTTACGTCTGTAACCCTCGGCCCACGGATATTGCGCGCGGATACTGCGGCTGTCGCGGCATTGACCGCATGGCAAAGCGCGCTGGGTGATTGGGAATGAGGGTTGCAATTCGCGAAGCGATCCGTGATGACACCTTACGGCTTGAAGCGTTCCTGAAACGCCGGATGGAGACCTCGATGTTTCTGCGCAGCAATCTGCGGACTTACGGGATTGGCAACACGAAAGACGATTACGCCATGCGGTACTTTTTGCGCGAACGTGGCGGGGCTATTCAGGTCGGCCATTACATTTTGACCATATTCGCACAACCAAAGACCAAGGAATAACCATGCCTCTTTTTCGCCCTGAAGCCATGCAAACCTTGCGACGTTGGCGCGAACCTGCAGTGATCGCCATTTTGTTTGTCGCCACGATTTGGTTGTTGTGGCAGGCGATAGTTCAATCAAGTTGGATTTCCGGTGCGATCGGGTTGGTCTTTGCAGGAACGGTCGGCAGTATTCTGTATGTATCCTACATGCGAGCCAGTATTTCCGGAGATTCGGACGGGCCCGGAATTGTTGAGATACGTGAACGGGAAATCACCTACTTTGCTCCTGAAAATGGCGGCACGGTTGATCTGGATATGTTGCTACGTATTCAACTTTCGACCTTGCCCAGTGCAAGCGGGGACCGGAACTGGATACTGTGGTACCCGGGAGGTTCATTGGTTATTCCTGCGTCTGCGGACGGAGCCGGCGCATTGCTTGAAACTTTTGCCGCGCTTCCAAACATCGGGTACGAGAAAATTGCACGAACAATGAAGGCTGAAACGCAAGAGATATTCACGATTTGGCAACGCGATAAATAAAGCGCAGCTTTCTGACTTGCGGTTGCGAATTCTGAACCCTAAGTCGATAGATAGAACATAAAAACGGGAGTTCCATAAATGTCGATACCTCAGTCCGGCGGTGGGCCGATCGAACATCACTCGCAGCTTGCAGAATTTTTGTCCTCGGGCTGTAAGCCCAAAAGCGAATGGCGTATCGGTACGGAGCATGAAAAGTTCGGTTATTGCAAAGACACGCTTCTGCCAATCCCTTACGAAGGTGAGCGTTCGATCAAGGCAATTTTAGAAGGTCTGCGTGACCAGTTTGGATGGGCCCCGCTGGAGGAAGCAGGCCAGTTAATCGGTTTGACAAAAGGCGGCGCGAACGTATCGCTTGAACCGGGTGGGCAGTTGGAATTGTCAGGTGCGCCGTTGGAAAGCATTCACCAGACGTGTGATGAAGCAAACGAGCATTTGAAAGAGGTCAAGGCGGTTGCCGATAAGGTTGGCGCAGGGTTCTTTGGCATGGGTGCTGCACCGGACTGGACCCATGAACAAATGCCGTTGATGCCCAAGGGGCGCTATAAATTGATGGACCGCTACATGGCCGAGGTCGGCACACACGGGCGGCAAATGATGCGGCGCACGACCACCATTCAGGTGAACCTCGACTTTTCAAGCGAGCCGGACATGGTGCAAAAACTGCGCGCCGCACTGGCTTTACAGCCGATTGCGACGGCGCTGTTTGCTAACTCACCTTTCTTTGAGGGCAAGCTAACGGGGTATCAGTCATGGCGTGCGCGTATCTGGCAGGACACGGATAACGCGCGTACGGGCATGTTGCCGTTTGTTTTCGAGGATGGTTTCGGGTTCGAGGCTTATGTGCAATACGCCCTCGATGTGCCGATGTATTTTGTTTACCGTGACGGGAAATATATTGACGCGCTGGGCATGTCCTTTCGCGATTTTCTGGCCGGAAAACTGCCAGCCTTGCCTGGTGAAATGCCGACAATGTCCGATTGGGCGGATCATCTGACAACGGCCTTCCCCGAGGCGCGGATCAAGCAATACATGGAAATGCGCGGTGCCGATGGTGGCCCGTGGCGTAAGATTTGTGCGCTGCCCGCGTTCTGGGTTGGTTTGATGTATGATCAAACGGCACTGGATGCCGCGTCGGAGGTTTGCAAAGACTGGAACGCCGAGCAACGGGATCAACTACGGTTGGATGTTGCCAAAGATGGTTTGCAGGCGCGAATAAACGGCCGCGAAGTATTGGACGTGGCCAAGGATTTGCTGGCTATTTCAGAAGCAGGCCTGAAGGTGCGCGCAATGCCGGGCGCAGGCGGTCTGATCCCAGATGAAACGCATTTTCTGAATGCTTTGCAAGAAGTTGTAGATCGCGGGTATTCGCCAGCCAAGAAATTGGAGCGCTTGTATCAGTGCGAATGGGGCGGGGATATCAAACGCGTGTATCAAGAGTATTCTTATTAATATGTGCGCCCCGCATTGACTGCGGGGCCACAATTTACGCTAGTGGGTCTGCGCCGTAATCGTTATCACCGTCGGTGCCTTTACCGATCAACCAGATTAGCAGAATGATAAAGCCAATTAGCGGAATCACCCAAAGCAGTATCCACCACCCTGACTTGCCGATATCGTGCAGGCGACGAACCTCAACCGCCCATGCAGGCAGGAAAGTTACAAGCGCGAATATATTTCCAAAATACCCCGCGTTATAAGAAAATTCCATTCCGCCCAACATAACAACGTTGCTGCCAAAGATTGAAGAATCTGCTGCGCCGGCAATCATTTGGCCAACGATCAAAAAGAGCACAAACCACCAAAACTCAGAACGTTGTGCGCGGCCAGAAAACGCAACATATTTCGAAAAGCAAGCCGATATAGAATCCATAAATGTCATATTTTGTCCCTTCGGTTGTTAATTTCATTTCTTCCCGATTTTGGGCTCCTCACCCTTCAGTAACCGGCCTATGTTTTCGTGATGTCGTACCCACACCAGCACAGCCAGTACTACGCCCAACCACACTGCCGCTGGCATATCGAAGACGTATAGCCATATCGGTGTGCTTGCTGATGCTATTAGCGCAGACAATGAAGACATGCGAAGCGTTAGCGCCGTTGCCA
>DFBD01000109.1 GCA_002367255.1 Rhodobacterales bacterium UBA3089
GGTGATCCAGGCCGTTCCAGTAAACTGGGATCCTTGGTCGGTATTCATTATCTGGGGCTTACCGCCTGGACCGTCGCGGGGCGCGGGGTGTGGTCAGTGATAGCGAGTCCCGTCTGCGGCATTTCACGGCCGCCGCCGAACAAGAGGGCGCGCCGCTTTTCGGGTTTTGCCCGGGCGCGATTGCCAAGCTGGCCGCCCATATCGACGCAGGCGCGGCGTCTTTGAAAAAGGACGCCTGAACCATGAAACACGAACGGTTTGCAGATTTGAACAATCCCGCCTTCGGCCCCCAGGTTGCGGCCGAGGCGAAGGTGGAGGACGGGGACCGGACGGTCCTTCTGTCCTTCTCAAGCGAAATTCCGGTCCTTCGGGATACCCCGATGGGACCGGCCTATGAGGTTCTGGGGCATGATCCAGGCGAAGTTGACCTGTCACGGCTCAACAGCGGATCGGCCCCGGTCCTCAAGGATCATCGGCGCAACGTGGACTCGATGGTTGGGACGGTTGTTTCCGCCCGGATCGAGGGACGCCGAGGCCGCGCGGTTGTGCGGCTGTCAGACACACCAGAAGGCAGCTCCATGCTTTCCCGCATCAAGGCGGGCGAAGTGCAATCGGTATCGGTGGGTTACGCCGTCCATGAGCTGAAACCGGCGGGCGAACACAAGGGCTATCCGGTGTTGCGCGCCACGCAATGGGAAGCGGTCGAGGTGTCACTCGTCGCGGTTCCGGCGGACCCCACGGTCGGGGTTGGTCGGTCGCTGTCGGGCGGTTCTTCCGCGTCCATCCCTCACATTCCGAAAGGTTCAAACATGACAACTCCCACCACTGAAACGACGCAATACCAGCCCGCCCAGGCGGCCGGTTCCGTCAGCGCCGAACGCCGCCGCGCGTCGGACATTTCGCTTCTGGGCCGCAAGTTCAACATGCCCGCCGAGGACGTCGAAACCGCCATTGCGGACGGCTTGTCCGTGGATGCCTTCCAGCGTTCGATACTGGACAACATGGGAAACGGTGACGCCGAGCCAACGCGCAGCCGCATGGGTCTGCCCGCAATCGCGGCGGCAGAGCGGTCCTATTCGCTGTCCCGTGTCGCCCAAGCGCAAATCACGGGTGACTGGAACCAGGCCGGTTTCGAGCGTGAGGTTTCCCAGGAGCTGCAAGGCCAGATCGGCCGCAGCGCCTCGGGGACCTACGTTCCCACCGCCGCCCTGGCCGGGCGCGCCCTGGTCACAACCGCCACTGCGCCGTCGCTGATCGGCACCCAGCAGATGCACGACGCCTTTGTCGAGGTTCTGAAACCCCAGGTGCGGGTGATGGAGCTGGGCGCGACCGTTCTGCCTGGTCTGGTCGAAAACGTGTCGATTCCGCGCCAGTCGGCCGGGTGTTCCGCCGAATGGATCGCGGAAAACAGCGAAGCGGCGGAATCGTCGCCGGGTTTCGACGCGGTGACGCTGACCATGCACCAGCTTTCGGCGCATACGAGGATTTCGCGCCGCCAGCTCAAGCAAAGCCTGCCCGCGGTGGACCAGATACTCAGCAATGACCTGCGCGCCCAGATCGCGGTTGCCCTGGACAAGGCGGCGATCGCCGGGACCGGGGTTGCGCCGCAGCCCACCGGCATCCTGAACCTGCCCGGCATCGGGGACGTGGCGATGGGACCGGGCGGCGATTTCGTGACCTGGGCCAAGCTCATGGAGCTGGTCAGCACCGTGGAGTCGGCCAACGTCGATCCCATGTCCTTGGGCTTTCTGTCCAACCTCAAGGTCAAGAGCCACCTCATGTCCACGCCGCGTATCTCGGGGACCGATACCATGATGCTAGACCCGGACGCGGCCGCCACGGCCGATGACCTGCGCCTGGCCGGGTACAAGGCCCGGTTCTCGGGCAACGTGCCGTCCGACCTCTCGAAAGGCACCGGGAACGACCTGTCGGCCGTGATATTCGGGGCCTGGGCGGACCTTCTGATCGGCCAGTGGGGCGGTATCGACCTGATCGTGGACGATGTGACGGAGGCCGCAAAGGGCAACGTCCGCCTGGTGGCCCATTCCGAATGGGACATTGCGGTCCGCCACGCGGAGTCCTTCGCCGCGATCCAGGACGCGCAGACCGCATAAGAGCTAAGACGCCATAAGACTGCACCACGCCGCAGCGGCGCAGCCCGCCCCCTTCAACGCCAGAAACGGGGCGGGCTACCCTCCAACCTTTCGCGCCTGAGGTCCCATGCTTCAAACCGCCGCAAAACACGACACAAGCGCCCTGCCGTTGCCCACGCGGCGCGGGCTGTCGCGTGTCGAGGCGGCCGGTTACATCGGTGTAGGGGCATCGAAATTCGACGCGATGGTGGCCGATGGGCGGATGCCTAAGCCCAAGAAAATAGACGGAAGGCGCGTTTGGGACGTTCGTTCACTGGACCGTTCATTTGATGCTTTACCTGGTGGGGACGACTCGGACTACAATCCTTGGGATGAATAGATGACCGAGGAGACCATGAAATTTAGATTGAGATATGTTGTCGAGGATACGGACCGTCACGGAAATGTGCGGCTCTACTATCGACGCCACGGCCGGAAAGTGCGCTTGCGCGGCCCGACCGGATCACCGGACTTCCTGACCGACTACCGTCGCGCTGCGGCAGGTCCGAAGGAACCCAAGTCACAAACAAAACGGGTGGGCCGCGTGAAGCCTGACACGTTTCATTGGCTCTGCGCCCAATACTACAAATCGTCCATGTGGGCTGGGCTGGACCCAAAAACTCAAAAGACCAAGCGCTCGATTTTGGAGCGGTTCGCACTTCACAACGGCAATGGCGACAAACCGTTTCGCATGATGTTGGCGCGCCACATCCGTAGGCGGCGGGATGAAATGATGGCAACGCCAGAGGCGGCCAACAGCATGGTCAAAGTGCTGCGCCAGCTCTTTCGCTTCGCCGTCACCTATGACCTGGCCGACACAAATCCGGCGAAGGACGTTGAGCTTCTGAAATCGAACCCAGATGGCTACCACTCGTGGACCCTGGCCGAGATTGAGAAGTTCGAGGAAACGCACCCAGAAGGCAGTACGGCGCGCCTGGCGCTGGCTTTGGCGCTATACACCGGGCAACGCCGGTCTGATCTGGTGTTGTTCGGAAAACAGCACGTGCAGAAGGGCTGGCTCGTTTTCACACAGCAGAAGGGAAAAGGACGAAACCCGGTCCGCTTGGAAATCCCGATTGTGCCAGAGCTGGAACGGATCATCGAGGCAAGCGAGACAGGCGACCTGGCTTTCCTCGTCAACGCCTATGGACGGCCCTTCACAAATGCCGGGTTCGGCAATCGGTTTCGTAAGTGGTGCGACGATGCTGGTTTGAAGCATTGTTCGGTCCATGGCCTCCGCAAGGCCGCAGCGGCACGCCTGGCCGAGCTAGGATGCACCGAGTTTGAAATCATGGCGATCACGGGCCACCAGACCTCGAAGGAGGTCACGCGATACACGAAAGCGGCCAGCCAAAAAGTGCGCGCTCAGGCCGCGTCTGAGAAGATGCGCGCCGGACAGAGTTAGAACAAAAGTGTCCCACTTTTTGCCCCCGTTCGACATGGTGGGACAAAACCGACACTTAGCGTTCTGATTTTTCAGGAATAAAAATTTAAGTGGCAGCCCGTAGGGGTATCACATTGGACCATATGTAGAACACGGCATTTCTCGGAGCTATAAAAATAAGGGATTTTGCGACATTTAGATTTCACTGGCACAAGATGTAGTTGGGGGTTAGATTGGGGGCCAGTTAGCAGGAATCGAACCAGTGCTAACGCGCACCGACTTGGGGGCCAGTATATGGGCAGATTGAAAGCAAGCGAACTCGCGGGATTGGCCTCGAAGAAACACCACGATGGTGAAGGCTTGTACTTCGACAAGAAGAAGCGCGGTGCAAGCTGGATTTATAAATTTCAGTTGAACGGACGATCCCGCGAAATGGGTCTGGGGAAATACCCAGATGTACCGCTGAGTAAGGCGCGAGAGTTGGCTGCGAAAGCGCGCGGCATGAAGGCCGAGGGGAAAGACCCTGTTGCTGAGCGAACCGCCGTCAGGCGGAAAGGCGTTTCGTTTGAAGAGGCCGCACGCGAGTATTGGAGCGTCCATTGTCAGCACTATGCCAAGCCTTCCAACTGGATTCGGGGGATGGAAATCAACGTTTTTCCACACATCGGGAAAAAAGCTGTTGCTGATTTGACGCCGGATGACCTTATCAAATTTCTTAGGCCCATTTGGGGGCAGGAGAAGACGCGTAAACTGCGCCAGTGGATCACAGCAGTGATTGGCTACGTTTCCGTAGATGACCCGCGCATTGATCGCGAGCTTGTTAAGAGGGTCGATAATCGCCTTGGAAAGCAAGGCATTGAGTATGAAAACTTGCCCTCTGTGCCTTGGCAGAATATTCCAGACCTTTGGCTGTCACTGCGACCGACGCTTGTCGGTGTAAGTACGAAACTCTTGATCTTGTCTAATCTGCGCGTGAATTGTGTTGTTCTGGCGAAGTGGGATGATCTCGATTTCAAAGAAAAAGTTTGGACGATACCGGCGGGGCGGATCAAGCATTGGAAGTTCGTTTACCGTGTTCCGCTTACATCCGAAATGATTGAGCAGTTGCGCATAGCGGGGCGGATGTGGGGCAGGGACGGTTATGTGTTCCCATCGGAAGGTTCTCAATCGGGCCACTTGTCAAATAACGCGCACCGACTTTGGCTCCATAAAAATAAATGGAAAGATGCAGATGGTCGCTTGGCGGCAGCACATGGGCTGCGAACCTCATTTCGCAATTGGTCAGACGATGCACTTCGGTTGGATTTCATGCTTGCCGAACATATTCTTCAACATATGAAGGGGCGGGGCGACAAGACCGAACGTGCCTACCTTCGGACGGACAAATTAGAAAGACGGCGTGAGGTGTTGGAGGAGTGGTCTCAGTATGTGACCAGCGGCCTGCGCCAACAGCAAGAACATGAGCATCGTCTGGCGGGCTTGCAGAAGGTTGTCGACCACGATGGGCGGACGTTGGAAGAGGTCATGCAATCGTCGCGCGGCGATTATTTGGACGATGAGAAAACCGGCATGTCTCCCAGAGAGGCGACGGTTTGGTCGCGCGATGACGGGCTGGATTAGAGCGTCACCACTCGGCGCGATGCACCTAAGCCTTTGGTTTTAAAAAATTGGCCCCCTAACTAGTGACTTTTATGTCACTGTGTGTTACTGTGCCACCTATAGACGCACTGTGTCGCGGTTATTCACGCGCCGCGCGCCGTCACCAAATGACCTTCCCAATTTTTAGGAAACGATATGACTACTTCCCTTGTGGTAACCGGCACCGATATTGCCAACGCCCTTGAAGTTTGCGGATCAACATTCCGCAGCTTCTGTACACTTTCCCGCCCTCAGGCCCTACCATTCTCGCGCCTTCCGGGAGCACACAAAAAAGCCCTTCGGGGATATCATCTCCAGCCGGTCATTGAGTGGCTGCGACGCGCCGCGCCAGAACGTATGACCCCTGCCATTGAAGGTAATTTGTATGCCCGCGCGCAGAAAAACATGGAGAAGAAAAATGTCTGAGATTGAAAGTTTCAAGGCGCTTGTCGCCAATTCACCGGCCTTGCTGGCGCGATGGGTCGATTACAGTGATACCTTGATTGCCGAAGCTGAGGCCGATGGTATCGACGTCACAAAAGAAGACCTTGCCACACTTTCATCCGTCCGAATATACGCCATTTCTGGCCAAACCGTGGGCGATTGGAAAGCTGAGGCTTATCAAAATCTGCCCGCATTTCGCGCGGCGCAAGAATTACGCGAATTACAGGCGGCGCTGGCGGACGAACGGGATAACCGACACGTACAAGCCGTGGAGTCTATTAATAATCTTTCACCGGAAGAGCGTTTGCGGCGCGGGCGTGAAATGAGCGTGGGCAAGGTAGCGGATACCACGGCCCCAAGCTACTCGGCAGCGGAGAAAGCTTCGCTGGTAAAGCAAGCAGAAAGAATGCGGGGTGGCGCACGTATCAGTTTTGCGCGCGAGCACGGGCTTCTGTGATGAATATTTCCGAAATAATTGCCGTTATTAAGGCGCGCGCTGGACCGCCTGAGTCGCACTTTCGTCTGTGCGGCTCGGGTGGGTTTATGCTCGATTCCACCCACGTATCATCGGCTCAATATGCCCGCGTGATTCAGTTCTTCGCGGGCGAGGAACGGTATGGGTGGCGACATGACTAAACGCGAGGAACGGGACGAACGGTTTGCCCAACTGGTGGCTGAGGGTGACCGGACTCTTACTGAGGCGTGGCTTTTGTCTTCGGGTGACGAAGTCAGACCTGAAAATACGCCGGGCCGCCGTGTATCGGCCTCACGCGCCGGTAAACGTTGCGCCGAAAGGATTGCCCAACTGAAACGTGAACGTGCTACCTCACAGGCCCCTCAAGAGGCAGAGACGCTGACGGCGGGGAGGCTGCAAGAACTNNCCGGTACTAATGGACGCTGCGTCAGCCGCCCAGCAGGCAGGCAGCACCGGCATTGCCCAGCAACTTCGCAAGACGATAACGGTCCATTCTGGCCGCACGTCGCGTCTGTCTGATCGCACCCCCGCGCCCGAACAAAAGAGCGCAGAAATTGACCGCGAAGGCATCCTGTCGCGCTTGTATGCCTGCCGTTGTAGCGTGGTCACATAATGGATCACAATGTAAAATCGTTGCTGTACGTGGTCGAAGCTGGCACGGTCCAATTGAAACAACTTGTCGCGCGGCTTGACCATGAACCCGACTCTAAGTTGGAACCCATTTTGCGATCTATTGCAAAAGAGGCGGACACCCTGAGCGCTGGCCTGACTCGCTTGTCAGCCCACGCCGAAACATTGCCAGAATCGGTGGCTGAAGAACAAGATCAACCCGCCTATGACCCCGAACTTTTTGAGGCCATCAATCTGGCAGCATTCGCCTGCCAACGCGGGTTTTGCGACCAATGCGGCGGCGTGAAGCCCGCTCACTAAATTCCTGTCCGCGTCCCGACCGCAGACAGGACTCCCGACCGTCGCCCCTAACGGGGCGATGGTTTTAACCCCACATCCAGCCCGACATGGAGACCAATATGAAAGAAACTTAACATGACTCCTGATCTTACAATCGCACAACGTAGCGCAATACTCACGGGCATTCATTCTGCGCTTGGAATCCCCCTAACGGGGGCGAGTGCTGAACAATTAAAAATCGCAGTTTACGCCGAAATAATCGCCTTTGCGGACGATGTTCCGGGCACTTTGCTTCTGGCTGAGGCTGTTGATTATGCTATTCGAAAGCGTACCGAAACAGCCTTCACTATTGATGCCGGTTCGCTGATCAAGAAACACGGGTTCAGTATGACAAGGCGGGCGTTGATGCTGGCGGGCGTCAGCCCGGTTGAACGCGGCACTAAAGTGATTTGGGCAATCGGCGATTCCGGTAAACATGACCCCGTTTTGGCCCTAGATTCTGATCTTCTTGAAAAATGGATGCAACCAGAATGAAAAATTACACACTTGGGAAACTGGGGACATTTTACACCCATTGGGGCGAAGCTCATTTCGTCACGCTTCCCTGTTCGGTTTTGTCATACGAATCCGACTTCTTGCTTGAATGCCATGATGCCGATGATCTGCGCACCGTTCTAGTAAGGCACGCGTTAGCGTGCCCCGGCGTCGATGTGGAATCTTGTCTGAAATGGGCGCTGGAGGGCGCGGATAGTGTCTTGAACGCCAGCCAAGTCCGGTCTGGCGGGCACGTCATAGGCGTGGATGAAGCATGGCTGGCCTATTGAAAAAGAAAGGCGGCGGGGACACTACCACCCACCGCCGATCAGAAATTTGCGCTACTAAACGTTCCTTTTCTTACCACGGTTAAGCGACAAATGCAAGCAGAACCCTCGAAAGGGTCATGTTTTCATGGTGATAAGCTGAGTTTGAAGAAAGTTTAGCAGAGAGTGAATTTCTTCTTGACTTTTGCTTCCAGCCGTGGGTCGAAAATGACTCGACAAGCGAATCATAACCTGTTAGACAGGGCCTAAATCCGGGACCACATCCCGGCAATTTTGCACCGCGCCTTAGGCGTAATACTAAACGTGCAAGCCAAAAATTGCTTTTGTTTTGACGCGGAAATTCCGTGAAGGGCGAAGCTATGTTTGGTCTGTAACCATAAGGAGAATATTACATGGCGAAAGCTGCCAACGAAACGACCAAAAAAACACTGGAAGAGATTGAAGCTCTTTTTCAGAACCCTAACACCCAAATTGAACGCGTGTTTGATTCTCAGATCGCCTATCAACAGGCCGAAGGAACTCCTCTTGAACAAGGGCCATGCCACGACATTCAGGTTCAAATCGACCGCTGGACAAAAGACCCAACCGGCGAATGGATTCTAGACTGGGAGGCGGCACGGAAACGTGCGCAGGGTGCGCGCCCGCATGTGGTGGCAGATGAAGAGGGAGAAACGGAAACTTCTGAGGAAGATTCAGACCAGAAAACAAACAAAGTTACAAAAATAGGTGACGCGGACTTGCTGGGTGAAGATCACCCGGAAATGCAGGAGCTGCTGGACCGAAACTTCGTATTCATGACAGGCAACATATACGGCCAAAACGACCGCAGAAACACTCAGGACGGTGACTGGAAACGTATGGAAATGTCGCTGCTGGCTTGGCTGGTCGGCGTGGACAAAGGTAAAAATTCGTGGGGACTTGCCCGCCACCCGGAAGCCAAACGCAAGGAAGGTGCATCAATTGTGTTTGCGGAGACGATTGGCGGGTCCCGTAAGGACGCGGCGGCGAAGGAAATGCAAAGCATTGGTCTGGACATTGACTCCGGGGCAAAGGCTGAAAAGGTTAAAGCCAAACTGGTGAAACAGGGAATCTTTTCCATTCTATACACGTCATTCAACCACAAAAAGACTGAGTTGATTCTGAAGCACGACGACATTGTGCGCAAAATGAAGTTGGACGACACACCAAACCGCGCACACGTGCAGCAATATCTGCGGGAGCACCACAAGGACCGATTCGACGAATCTTTCATCAACAGTATCGAAGTAATTAACTTCCGTAAGCAGACGAAAGATGGGCTTCGTGTCGTCCTGAAGACTGATCCTCTGGATAAGTTCCGCATCATAATTCCACTGTGGGAACCTGTGACTCTTTCAGACCTCGCGCCAACGGTTGCGGCGTGGAAAGACGTGTGGGCTGACCTTGTATGCGGTGTTGCAGTAAATATGCTCGACATATCATTTGACGCAACGTCTTGCGACGTGAACCGGGGTTTCTACACGCCACGTCACCCGGCTGGTGGGGAGTGGGACTGTGCTGTTATTCAGGGACGCCCGTTGCGGATTGGGGATATTGAGCCGTACAGCAAAGCAACGTATGTAAAAAATCGTGGTGAGCCTGAAGACCCGTTCATGGAAGGAACGTCCGGCGACGGTGCCGACGACCGGGAAACGTATCATTCGCCGGGTGGGCTTAACCTGAATCGTTGGCATACCAAGCACAAAGAACGGTTCAATATCGCTGACGTCCTTGAGACGTACTGCCATGATAAGCTCCGCAAGGCCGGTGGCGAGAAGGTTGGCACTGTCCACATAGAATGCCCGTTCGAGCACGAGCATACGTCAGAAGGTGGTACCGCCACCATGGCAATGAATCCTGACGCCAATTCAGAGTACGGGTACTGGACTATATTCTGTAAGCATGACGCATGTCAGGGGCGCAATAAGCTGGAATTTCTCCAGCGTATGCTTGAGGATGGGTGGTTTGAGGAGTCGTTGTTGAAGGACGATGCTTGGAATCTTGGGGCGGCTGATGATGACGAGCCTGAGCAAACATCACAGTCATCCGATGACATTGCATCCGCAGTCTCTGATCTTGATGACGACTCCAGCGATGACAGTATCCGCGCAGTAGTCCGCCCATTTGCCAAGAAAAATGCAGATGCGGCGACTTTTGGGCGTCTGAAAAATGCTATTGCTGATCGGGTACCGCTGACCAAGCCAGAGGTTGGAAAACTGATCAAAGAGGAGCGCGCTAACGCGCGCGCAACAGCACGCAAAAAGAACAAGGATGGGCCATTGCGAACGGACTCCGGGTTCGAAACACTGGTGGATATGACTAAAAAGAAACTTGCCAAGGAAAACGAAAAAGACCCGTTCCTGTTTGGATATATTGAGCAACCCATTGATCTGCGGGAACGGGCAGATGGTGGTGTGCGCGTCAAGACGTTGACTTACGACGGGTTGTCCGAAGTAATTTCGCGCACCGTGAAGTATGAAAAGCCAGTTGGCGACGGCAATTATATTAGCGCACCGCCGCCGGATGAAGTGGTTAAAAACATTCACCACCAAGATTTGACTGAATACACTCGGGCTTTGCGCGGTATTGCTGAGGCACCATTCTTTGACAAAGATGCCAACTTAGTCAGCGAAACGGGTTACCATTCAGAATCCCAAGTATACCTGTCTATGCCACCGGGTTTTGAAGTGGCGCGCGTGAGCGCGAACCCTTCCGATGAAGAACTTGCCCGATGCCGCGAACTTTTCTTGGAGGTGCTGGGGGATTTCCCCTTTGACGGGATGACCCCGGAGGAAATTGCAGACGGGAAAAGCCCCTCATTTGCCAACGCCGTTGGCATGATGGCCTTGCCGTTCATGCGCGAAATGATCGACGAGCCGACTCCGGGGCACTTGGTAAATAAGCCTGCCCCCGGTACCGGGGCCGGATTGTTGTTGGATGTCACTGCAATCGTTTGGACCGGAAAGGTGGCAACGATGATGACCATTCCCAAGCGGAAGGAGGAAATCGGCAAAACCATTATCGCTAAATTGCGTTCCGGTGCGTCCTATCTGTGTTTTGATAATATTCCCGATAATCTGGATTCTGATGATCTGGCTATGGCGCTCGCCCAAGGGTCTATCGACGCGCGTGTTTTGGGCAAGAATGACGCAAGTGCAGTGGACGATGTCGAAGTGTCTGCAACGTGGATTTTCACTGGCAACAACGTCACCATGTCAGGCGAACTTTTGCGGCGTATGGTCATGATCAGCCTTAATGCAGGCATGGCATCCCCTGAGAAACGAGGGGGCTGGCGACACGGCAACCTGAAACAGTGGACCAAAGAACACCGTTCGGAACTGGTCTGGGCATGTTTGACGATCATTCAGAAGTGGATAGCGGGGGGGCGTCAGCCCCTTGTCAGTGATGCCCGGAAGGGTTCGTTTGATGAGTGGCTTGCCTGTGTCGGTGGCGTGTTGCGTGATGCCGGAATCGAAAACTTCTATGGCAACGAAGACGAGCTTAAAGAGGCGGCCTCAGATGCCGAAGACGACGGGTTGTCTCAACTGGCGAGTGTGCTTGCGGACTATCTGCCGGGGCAGGAATTCTATATCTCCGGCGACGGAAATGCGATCATTGATATACTGAATAATGGCCCGGATGGGCGTGCCATCCTGATTCCTAAATGGGGCCACTTGGACGGTATGTACAGCAATGTGCAGCGCCTTGGCACGAGCTTTAAAAAGTTCGCTGGTAAGCCGCAAATTGCGCGGCGAACCACCAACGCCGGTTATGTCACTGTCGAAATTGGATTTACGCAGGGATACAATGCGAACCGCAAATGCAACTTCTATCGGTTGAAGATGCGGCTTCCCAGCGCAAAAGAGTGGATTGAAGTGGTGCCAGCAGACAAAGGCAGCCCGGAATGGGCGGCGTGGCAGGCGATTTGCGGGTAGTTTGCCGGATTTGCGGGTAGTTTGCGGGTAGTTGATTTAAACTACCCGCATCTTTTATACTGTTAAACCAATGTATTAGAGATACTTGCGGGTAGTGCGGGTAGTGCGGGTAGTTGAGTGTGATCTTTAAGGGGGAGAATCTTTTTTTTTTACTGTGATGGATGCAGCGGAAATAAAAATTATATTCTGGCCCCCCTCGTTCGCCCCCAACTACCCGCACTACCCGCAAAACAGGACTTCAGGGCACTAATAGCCGTATAAATAAGGGTTATGAGGTTGCGGGTAGCAGGCCCCTACTACCCGCAAATACACCCCTACTACCCGCAAGCCGTACTCAACTACCCGCAAACATCGCGATAGAACCGCCCAAACACCGGGCGCGAGCATTCATCACGCAATAATATTTCACAGTTATCCCGTCAAGCGTAATAATCTTGCGTACACCCTTTGAGATGTGTCACG
>DFBD01000140.1 GCA_002367255.1 Rhodobacterales bacterium UBA3089
TCTGAACGGTCATTCGCTGCGGCTTGATCGAAGGTCCGGTGCGGGCCGGAAGCGCCAGTTGAGGTGGCTTCGGCGAAGGTCCGCAAGTCCGCTCTTGAGACATCCGTCCACAAGGTAGTGAACTGCCAAAACCCACCCCTTTGCAGCCTCAGCCCCCCTCCCATGGTTCCTCCCGGGTGGTGTTTGTATACGGGGGGGCTGGGCGCGGGATTTCGCTAGCGAAAGTGGTTTTTGTGGGGGAATCCACCTAGAGGCCACGTAAAACAGTCGGGTATTTAATAGTTCGATATAACAGCACGTTACGGAGCACCGCAATCACTCATGGGTGGATTCTTGACTAAGCCAGTCAAGAATCCACCCAGCCAAAGCCAGTGAAGAGGAAGCCACCCCGAGAGCCGGTGCAATCGGCCAGCCTGCAAACAACGCTGAGCAAAGAAAAAGCCGCCCAGGGAGGGAGGGCTTTTCCCTTTGGAATGTAGGTTGCGATCAGAACAGATCAGCACGGGTCAGGCCGATGTCCTGAAGTTGTTCAGCGCTCAAGCGCGACAAAACCTTGTGGGTCACGCGGGCTTCGTTCCAAGCCACGACCGAGTTTTTCAGGTTCAGAATACTATCCACAACGCGGAGGGTGGTGACTGCTCCCAGAGGAGCTTGGGTGTTGGTGGCTACAAATGCCATGATACGCTTCCTTTGATCTATCAGCCGACACTGCGCCGGTTGTTGAACTTCAAGTAGGGTCGCCGGGTGAGTCTCACAATTGCCCATTTGACAGCCCTGAATTGCGCCCAGCGCATTGCAAATTCGTTCACCAATCGTTCGAGCAGCTCAAATGCCGCGCGTTGTACCAATGTCAGTACAGCGAAAACTGCATGCAGCACTGATTAATGAAGTGAACGGCGGGTCCGGGCCCGATAATACCGAATGCTGCACCATGCACATTTTGAAAAGAAGGCGGATTCCGGTCATTCGCTGCGGTTTGGTCGAATGAGCGCACTGCGCAACAACGTAAAAATTCGCCGCGACTGCACCGATGTCTGCTTGAGGGAAAGCCTGCCAAAAAACGCCCGATCTGGACGGTAACCTGAGGCGGCACCTCTTCACATTTCGGTGCTCATGAAGTTTGGGTGCAATTCTCCACATTCTGTTCTACAAAAGCCGCTTCGCCCACGGCACGCGCATCTTTTATATTGTGGAATTGCCCCGGAATTTGCAGATCGTTAATCTCAACAGTGTAGACATCTTTTTCTGTCGATGAATGGTCGGCGCGTTTGAATATCCTCCCAACAACACGTCCTTCGTGAAATGCCCGAAAGTTATATATTTTTTCGTGCGGGCGCTTCTCCCATGCGAGCAGCCCTGTCACCTTAAGGCTTTGCGGTTTGTCATTTGCGTCGTCGAAAGCGTTGAGGGCGTCTAAGACACGACGAGCGTCGCTATCGTCGGGGTTCTTTTTCAAATTATTTCCGGCGTTGTCTCGGAGAATGGCACGCGCTCTTGCGTCCATGGACGGAATGCGGGCGATAATGGTGTCGATATGGCTCATGGGTTTTCCTAAATCAAATCTGCAGTGTTTCAGCGTGGCTATTCCACCAGTTGGTGAGTTTACGCGCGGCCTCCAATCCTTCCTGGACATCCGCCACCTGCGCATCGAGGGGCTGCTGTATGTCAAGCTGTGGCGTGTCAAGCACGAGGCCCAGTGACTGCCCGGCAGCGCGGATGTATCCACAGATTTCCGACAATCCCTTCGGGACGGCGATATTATCCGCTTTCAGGCCAAAGCCACCGAGCATGATTTTGACTGACGCCGAAGGCGCTCCAAGGTCACGGCATTGCAACGACATGCGCGGTCGTGGCAAGTGAGACCATCTCTTCAGCGTTCGCGGCACATCGAAGTAGATCGTGTTGGAGCCGCCTGGTCGAACACCGTTCCCATTCGGATTTCTCTTGATGAACAATTCGGGGAAATGCCTAGACGTGAAGTTCTTGAATTCGGCGTGGAAGGCTCCGCTACTAGCGTTTGGGACCGGGTTATAGTGCGTGGCCGATTGCTCGATCGCCGCTTCGAGAAGCGCCAGATCGGTTCCCGTCAACGCCGGGCGCAGCGCCTCGTAGCTGACGTGGTAATCGAAAGCCGTGGCATGATGCGTCCCGCGCAGATAGATCTCAGGGGCCAACAGGACCGAGGCAGCGCCGCGTCCAGTCACGCGCAGCGCTGCGACGCTGGCGCGATACCTTTCGGGCTGAGGGTCACCCGCGCCGGTGACGCTGAATCTGGCATCAATTTTGTTCTCGACTAGGAGTACGGAGCCGTCGGCGCGGGTGATCTCCAGATCGATGGTGCCGCGATGCCCCGCAGCGCGATGGGGCGTTTGCCGCTCGATCGCAATGACCCTGTTGTCTGGTGCGCCATCGACGGCCGAAAGGAACGAGGTTGAGAAAGCCGGATTGCCGATCAGCGCGGTGGTGAATAGCACGTCCGTCTGGCGTTCGTAGATGCGGGTCATTGATCAATGTCCTTTTCGTCCGATTTAGTCTTCCATCGCCGAAGCAATGCGTTGCTGTGCCGCTCGCGCGCCGCGTGCCAACTGGCCTGCAGGCCTTGGGCCTGGGATTGCAGATTGTCGATCTGGGCCTGCAGCTCTTTCTCGATGAGCCCGTTGTGAAGGCAACGCTCGATACAGGAGGCATGGCTGAGATCAGGATAATTCAGTTCATAGCTGGGAGGGTAATTTTCGTACTGACGCCCTTCCGAATCGTCCTCTAAAAAATTTCCGGGCGACCACGGACAGACCGCTGTCTCGTCCGCAAGGGGCCAGTTTTGTGTCAACCAGTGGCGGAGATAGGGCTGCGTCGCTGGGGTATAGGAAAGATCCCACGGCTCATACCCCGCCGCGCGCGGATTCATCACAGGATCGGGCTCAAACATCCAGCCTGTTGTTTCCGGATTCCGTTCAGTCCATTCGGTGCACGGAAGGCTGCCATCCGGGCGGAGCGGAATCTTCAGCCTCCAGACGTCGCCACCTTTGGTGCGAATATGAGGAAAGACAGGCCCGCCATCTTCGGCGCGTTTGTAGAACAAAGAGCGGTCGATCTGGTAGCCGCCGATGACTTGATGGCGGCCGCCAAATTCATGGGCCTCGTCGAAGCTAACTTCCACGCGGGGGCGTGATTCAAGCGCTGCCGTCAATCCTCCGCGGCCACCCGGCACGATGCAGAGCCTGATCTCGCGGAACCAGAATATGTCCCCCGGCACGACCTCCAAGCCCGGAGCGTCGTCCGGGATGTTAAAGTCGCGACGCCTGCCGTGCACGTCCCTCGCTGGGGTGCCAAAAAACAAGTAGTCTCCGCTGACCATATCCTCTCCGTCGAGCGTTCGCAGCAGCGCTTCCGGTGCCAGATGGAACACCTCCAGCTTGCCGACCGCATAGGGCACCCGCAATAACGGGATCGACGGGAACGGGAACATCTCTTCGAAATAGATACAATCTTCGAACACCGGGCTGATCGGACTCTTGAGGAAGTCCATGCAAGCCTGGTCGGTGGCGACGAGCCGCTCGCCGAACAATTCCCACCGACAACCCATCCGGTCAATGGCGTCGAAAGTGTCACCCAACTTGTTTTGCTGGGCGAGTTCCGCACAGAGCGCGTTGAGCAGGATTGCCAGCGTCTCCGCCGGGCGATCGTCTGGCGGCACGACATCGGCCTGTCTGCTCTGGCGTGACCAGATCGACAGGTCACGGACCATCGCAAGCTTCCAGTCATCTGGGTCCACTTCGCAATGCTCGGCGGCGATCGCGATGCCCGCGAGATAGGGTTCCAGCGCCTTATGGGGTGTGCGCTTGTCTTGGTAGGCTACTGTCAGATCTTGCTTGAAGGGATCCTCGCCGCGCCGCAGGGCCCAGTTAGTCAGGCGAAACTCTTCTCGCTTTCCGTGGGCCCTTCTGAGACGTGCAAAGACGAGCTCCTGGAAATCGGTCTTAGGCAAACCTGCCTCCTTGGCTTTGTTCCAGGCGCATGTCAGGTGATACGCGGCCTTGAGGCGGTCTCTCGGACCAAGCTTCGTCCCGGAACGAACCGCCCCGTGCTCAAAGAGATGAAGCCGCTCTATCTCTGTCACACGCTGCGCCGCGCGCTGCGCCGCGCGGTCTTCGTCTATGTTCGTTTTTCTTGCCATATCATGTCCCTCTTCAGTTTTTGCGGCGGTAGCGGCGACCAGCGGGCCCATCATGCAACGGCATGACGGTAACGATCCGTGCCGTGTCATCGCTCCAGATGAGCGCATAGCGAGCCAGTCGGTCATCTATGTTCAACTGCGCAGAGCGTTGGCGGCTGACACGCAGCAGTGTGCAGTTGTCGCCGATCGGTCGTTCGACGTCTGCGTGATGAAGAATTTCCTCGATAAAGCGGTGCGTTACACCGCATTGGGACGCCCTAATTTGGCTGTGGTCAGAGTGTATCATCGAATTCTCCTTCGTATCTGCTTACGAATATGCGCGACAACGGTGTGTCTTTCGAGTCAGATTCTGAGTTTCACCTCATATTTTTCGGACTCATGTGAATATTATTTTCAGACTCTTGTGGGTGCTATTTTCAGACTCCTATTCTGCTCTGGGTGTTTGCATGGCATGCTCGGAGGGGAACAGATTGGCACTGACAGGCAGTCCGGCTTTTTTCCACCGTATCAGAAGCCGACACTCGTGCGAGGTGCAGCATCCTGCTACATTGGGCTCAAACCTGCAATTCGCCGAGCGTCCGCCCAAGGTCGGCAATGGGCCCGTTCGCGACGCCTACACCTCACATAGAAGCCAGTTCATACGGCCAAGCAAACCCCCGTCAGATTTTCTGTTGACAGGTCTGCCCCTCTTGACTCATACCTTGATAATCGAAGTAGAGCGCCCGGAGGAAACCCCTCGCGGGCGTTTTGCTTTTCCCGTTTTCGACAATTCAGATCAGACCCAGCCGCGCCGGTAATCCCGGGCGCGCCGCCTTGGTGTCTGCATCCCCCACACATCGAGGATCTTCATGGATTTGGTATTCGCGCCAAGCGAGATCGAGACCTGGCCGATCGAAAAACTGCACCCCTACGCCCGCAATGCCAAGATGCACGGGGACGATCAGGTGGCCAAGATCGCGGCCAGCATGGCAAAGTTCGGCTGGACCGTGCCGTGCATGGTGGCGGATGATGGCGAGCTGATCGCGGGGCATGGCCGGGTGTTGGCCGCGACAATGCTGGGGCTTTCAGAGGTTCCGGTGATCCGGCTGGGCCATCTGGATGAGGCCGAGCGGCGCGCCTACCGGATCGCCGACAACAAGCTGACCGAGATGGGCGACTGGGACGAGGCGGTGTTGCGCGATGAGATTGCGGGGCTGCTGGCCGAGGATTTCGACCTGTCGCTGCTTGGCATTACGGATGAGGATCTGGATGCCCTGCTTCAGGATCCGGATGACGTTGGTGCGATCGAGGGCGAGGACGAGATACCCGAGACTCCAGAAAACGCGGTCAGCCGTCCCGGTGATCTGTGGGTGCTGGAAAGCCATCGGTTGCTTTGCGGGGACGCCACCGTTGCCACCGATGTTGAACGTGTCCTTGGCACCGTGACGCCGCTGCTGATGGTGACCGATCCACCTTATGGCGTAGAGTATGATCCCGCCTGGCGCAACAAAACTGGCGCGTCGGCCACCAAACGCACCGGCAAAGTACTGAACGACGACCGCGCTGACTGGCGCGAGGCCTGGGCTTTGTTCCCGGGCGATGTCGCCTATGTCTGGCATGGTGCATTGCATGCAGCCACCGTTGCCGAAAGCCTTATGGCAGCAGGTTTCAATGTCCGCTCGCAAATCATCTGGGCAAAGGACCGGCTGGTTCTGAGCCGTGGCGACTATCACTGGCAGCATGAACCCTGTTGGTATGCGGTGAAGAAAACCGGCAAGGG
>DFBD01000075.1:0-721 GCA_002367255.1 Rhodobacterales bacterium UBA3089
TGAAGAACGATTGTTTTGCCACCTTCATGGCTAAACCGATGCAAGACGAACCGGGCAGTGCGATGCACATTCACCAATCGGTTCTGGATGCAGAAGGTAACAATGTTTTCAGCGATAAGGACGGTAAAGAAACCACGTTGTTCTACAATTTCATCGCCGGACAACAGACCTACATCCCGAACGCCATAAGCTTTTTCGCGCCATATGTGAATTCCTATCGCCGTTTCGTGGCATCGGGTTCCGCGCCGATTAATCTGGAATGGGGGGCGGATAACCGCACGACAGGTATCCGTATTCCTATCTCGGGCCCTGCTGCACGGCGGGTTGAAAATCGCGTGTCCGGTATGGATGCAAACCCGTATCTGGCGCTGGCGGCATCGCTGGCCTGCGGGTATCTGGGCATGAAACGCGGGCTGAAACCACGCGATCCACTTACAGGGGAGGCCTATGAACAACCCCGTATAATGCCACGAAGCCTGCTTGGGGCGCTTGATTTGTTCGACGGTGCGCCGGAGTTGTCCGAAATCCTTGGCGAAGAATTCTGTCGTGTTTATAAGGCTGTGAAACGACACGAGGCCGAGGCCTTCCTCGAAGTTATCAGCCCGTGGGAGCGGGAGCATCTGCTTCTGAACGTCTAATGGATTTATTAACCGTTAACGACCGCGCGGGCGAATACCCGTCATCTTATTACGCAGCGACAGCGCATGAGTTGGATCGATTT
>DFBD01000075.1:813-5883 GCA_002367255.1 Rhodobacterales bacterium UBA3089
TTTTGCTGGAAGCCCAGCGTTTGGGTTTCGGCGCGTCTGGCCGAAATGGTGGGCAAGTCGGGTCTGGCCAGCGGGTTGAACAGGACGATCTGGAAAAGATGGTCGGCAAGGATCACGCGCGACAACTTTGGGATATGGGCGAGGAGTCGAAATCCACTGTTCGGGAATTGATTGCCAAGCATGATATTGCCTGCGGATATAAATCCGGCGTTTTACATGCCGAACTGAAGCGCAAGCATCTGCATCACACGAAAGCTTACGTCGAAAAGCTACAGACAGAATATGGCTACGAGCAGATCGAATTTATGGAGGAGGCCTCGCTTCGCTCGGCGGTCGGGACTGGGGCCTATTGCGGCGGTTCTATGGACCGGGGCGCGGGGCATTTGCATCCGCTGAACTTTGCGCTGGGGCTGGCGCGTGCTTGTGTAGCAGCGGGGGTTCGGGTGTTTGAAGAAACACGGGTGACGGAAGTGAAGCGGGGCGATCCAGCGGAGGTTCTAACCGGCGCGGGCAAAGTTACGGCCAAGTTCGTGGCGCTGGGGGCGAATGGATATCTCGGCAATCTGGAACCCCAAATTGCCACCCGCGTTATGCCGATTAACAACTTTATAGTAGCCACCGAACCTTTGGGCGAAGATATGGCGCGAAGCCTGATCCGTGACGACATCGCAATCGCGGACAGCAAGTTCGTCGTGAACTATTTCCGCTTGTCCGAGGACAACCGGATGCTGTTTGGCGGAGGGGAGAGTTATGGTTATAAGTTCCCCAAAAACCTCGTCGATAAAGCCCGCAAACCGATGTTGGAGATATACCCGCAACTGGCCGACACGCGCATAGATTATGCCTGGGGCGGAACGCTGGGGATCACTATGAACCGCATGCCGGATTTCCGCCGGCTGACCCCGAATATCCTGTCAGCTTCGGGGTATTCCGGCCACGGGGTGGCGATGGCGACACTGGCAGGAAAACTGATGGCCGAGGCGATCAGCGGAACGGCAGAGCGCTTCGATATTATGGCAAATGTACCCACATCCCGCTTCCCGGGCGGGGCGGGCCTGCGTACACCGCTTTTGATTCTTGCGATGCTTTGGTTCAGCTTGCGGGATCGGCTGTAATTTTCGGTCTGTTTTCACGGTATGTTCTGCATCCTTCCTGTGCAAAGTAGATGAAACGTAGAATAATCAAAGGTTTTTACCTTTACGATGGGTAAATAGTTGAAAGCGAGGAGACGGTGAGGCAATCTACTGCGATGGTTTGTGCAGTTTTAGAGTTTGACATAACGCCAGCACCGCACAATCTAAAAAATGAAACTAACGGAGGAAGTAAAATGAGCTATTTTGCCAAATCATTGGCAGCAGGCTTCGTCGTAGCGTCCATCGCAGCAGCACCCGTGCTCGCAGCAGGCACGCACCCGACAACGGGCGAAGCATTAGCTGATGACCAAACATTCACGTATCGTGTTCTTGACGAGCATAGCTCGGTTGATCCGCAGATTGTCGAAGACGTAAGCGGCTCTGACATCGTGCGTGACCTTTTTGAAGGTCTTATGAATCAGGATGCCGATGGTAATCTGGTCCCGGGTGTTGCAACCGGCTTCACTACAAACGATGCGAAAAATGTTTACACATTCACATTACGGGACAATGCTAAATGGTCTGACGGCAAGCCTGTAACCGCTGGTGATTTCGTTTACGCATGGCAACGTCTTGCTAACCCTGAAACAGCATCGCCATACTCGTGGTTCGCTGAAATCATGTCGATTGAGGGCGTTGGTCCGGTTCTTGCCGGTGAAGCAGACCCATCGACATTGGGTGTAACGGCGCTTGACGATCACACACTTGAAGTTCGTCTGACAGCTTCGCTGCCTTACTTTGCGCTTATGACAACTCACAGTTCTACCTTCCCGTCCCCACAATGGACGATTGAAGAGCATGGTGGCGACTGGACAAAACCTGAAAACATCGTTTCCAACGGTGCATATGTTCTGACCGAGCATATCCCGAACGAGCGTTCGGTACGTGAACGTAACCCAATGTACTGGAACAACGATGCAACTATCATCGAGAAAACTGTTGCGCTGGTTATCAACGACGAAAACACCGCTTTGACTCGTTTCTTGGCTGGTGAGCTGGACCGTACAGAAGTTCCAGCAGGTCAGTATCCGCGTCTTAAAGCGGAATATCCTGATAACGCGATTTCGTTCCCGCGTTTGTGTAGCTACTATTACACATTCAACTTGTCGGACAGCGGTCCAGAAGCGTTCCAGGACGTACGTGTTCGTCAGGCGCTTTCCTATGCGATCGATCGTAACGTAGTTACAGATCAAGTTCTTCAGGGTGGCCAGTTTGCGGCTTATACCTTCACACCAGGCGCAACAGCCGGGTTCGAAGTTCCTGACGTTCCTTACGCAAGCATGACACAAGCCGAGCGTGATGCGAAAGCCGTCGAGCTGTTGGCAGAAGCCGGTTACGGTGCTGACAACCCGCTGTCTTTCAACATGCTGTACAACACATCCGAGGGTCACAAGAAAATCGCTATCGCGATGTCCCAGATGTGGAAACAGAAACTTGGCGTAACCGTTGAGTTGGCGAACATGGAATGGAAAACATTCCTCGAAGTTCGTGGCCAGCAGGACTTCGATCTTGCACGTGGCGCATGGTGTGGTGATTATAACGAGGCGTCTACATTCCTCGACCTGGTGACATCCGGTTCAGGTTACAACGATGGCAAATTCTCTAATGCCGAAGTTGACGCGTTGATGGCTTCTGCGAAAACTATGTCTGACGCAACTGCCAACTACACACGTGTAGAACAGATCATGGCTGACGAAATGCCTGTCATTCCTGTGTACCACTATACAAATGTGTACATGATGAGCGATAGCATCAGTAACTGGCCTGTTCAAAATGTTGAGCAAAACTGGTATTCGCGCGAGCTTTATAAAGCCGCCGAGTAACAACTCGCTTTGAACTGAAACACCGCGCATATCCTGTGCGGTGTTTCGCTATTTGTCAGTTCGGTACAATACGCCGAACGGAAATTTCTCATAGGTTTGCGACATGCTTAACTACGTGATCAAAAGGATAGCTATCGCTATTCCGACGATGCTGATTCTGATCATTATTTCCTTCCTGTTGATGCACTCTGCACCAGGTGGGCCATTCACTTCGGAACGTCCTTTACCACCGCAAGTTCTGGCAAATATCGAGGCGAAATACGGTCTCGACCAGCCATTATGGCGACAGATGGTAAACTACGTCTGGGGTGTTACGACCGAATTCGATTTCGGACCTTCCTTCAAATACAAAGACCGGACAGTTAACGAGATTATCGGCCAAGGCTTCCCGATCACGTTGAAATATGGCTTCTGGTCGTTTGTTTTCGCTATCGGCATTGGCATCCCGCTCGGCGCGATTGCCGCGATCCGCCAGAACACATGGATCGATTATCTTGCTGTTGGTGTTTCCATCGGCGCACAGGTTTTGCCGAACTTCGTTATGGCCCCGCTGTTGGTGATAACATTTACCCTGTGGCTAGGCTGGCTTCCCGGAGGGGGCTGGAGTGGCGGCTCGATCGAATACCTCATAATGCCAGTGATCGCGCTTTCGACCAGCTATATGGCCTCGATTGCTAGGATTACGCGTTCCTCCATGCTTGAGGTGTTAAACAGTAACTTTATCCGAACCGCTAAAGCAAAGGGGCTGCCATCACGCACTATTTTGCTGCGCCATGCGCTCAAACCATCAATGCTGCCAGTGATTTCGTACCTCGGGCCTGCATTTGTTGGGCTGATCACCGGTTCGGTCGTAATCGATATCTACTTCTCGACAGGCGGCATGGGGTATTTCTTCGTGAACTCGGCCACGAACCGTGACTATTCGGTGATGATGGGTATTACGATTCTGGTTGGTTTTCTAACCATTATGTTCAGTTTGGTTGTCGATCTGCTTTATGCATGGATCGATCCCAAGATTCGTTACTAAGGGGCTGGAAATGATTGTAGCAAATAAAGAAAAAATTGCTGAAATGGCTGAAAATCTGTCGGGCCTTGATGCTGTGGATGGCCGGTCTTTGTGGGCGGATGCGCGGCGTCGTTTTACGCATAACAAGGCTGCGGTTGTCAGTCTTGTTGTTCTGTCAATGATCGTGATTTTTTCATTCGTAGGGCCATACTTTGCAGTTTGGTCGAACGAGGAAATCGATTGGGCCGTGATGGGATCTGCCGCCACAAAAGGTATGCCATCCTTCGAAACAGGGCACTTTTTTGGCACTGACGACCTTGGCCGTGATATTTTCTCGCGTGTAGCGCAAGGAACGCAAATCTCGTTGATGGTTGGTGTTGTAGGCGCGTTCATTGCGGTGTTGGTTGGCACGCTTTATGGCGCGATTGCGGGCTATGTAGGGGGACGCACAGACCAGATTATGATGCGTACTGTGGACATTCTGATGGCCATTCCGTTCATGTTTGTTTTGATCCTGATGCTGGTGGTTTTCGGGCGTTCCATCGGGATGCTGTTCGTTGGCATCGGCCTTCTGGCGTGGCTGGATATGAGCCGTATCGTTCGTGGCCAAACCTTGTCGATCAAAAACAAGGAATTCATCGAGGCCGCACGGGCAACCGGGGTGTCCGGCTTTAAAATTATTGTCAGACATATCGTTCCCAATCTGTTGGGCGTGGTTGCAGTTTACGCAACGTTGCTGGTGCCGGGCATGATCCTGACCGAAAGCTTCATCTCGTTCCTTGGTTTGGGCGTGCAAGAACCCAACACCAGTTGGGGCGCCTTAATATCCGAAGGGGCAGGCACAATTCAGTATGACACCGAATGGCAATTGCTGTTCCCGCTGGCGTTCTTTGTAACCAGCCTTTTTTGTTTCTATTTCATTGGCGATGGTCTGCGTGACGCGCTGGACCCGAAAGATAGGTAGTCGCACATGAGCTTACTTGAAGTTAAAAACCTGAGCGTAGAATTTTCGACTCCAGACGGTACAGTACGTGCCGTGAATAACGTTAGTTTCAACCTCGAAGAAGGGAAAACACTGGCCATCGTTGGTGAATCCGGCTCGGGCAAA
>DFBD01000135.1:0-2721 GCA_002367255.1 Rhodobacterales bacterium UBA3089
TCGCCTTCATCAATTTCATAGGGCAACCCCAGAAGTTTGATCGCGTTTTCAAGCGCGGCTTCAGCCTCGTCCCAAACCTCGTCCGATCCGGCGCGAACCTCTGGGCGGGTGGAGAATTTGATCTCGAACTTTTCGAACCCGAGGTCTTTATAAACCGACGAAAGCAGCTCGATGAACTTCTTGGTCTCGGAGGCGATCTGGTCTTCGGTGCAGAAGATATGCGCGTCGTCCTGCGTGAACCCGCGAACCCGCATCAAGCCATGCATGGACCCCGAGGATTCATAGCGGTGGCAGGACCCGAACTCTGCCAAACGTAACGGCAGGTCGCGATAGGATTTCAGGCCTTGGTTGTAAACCTGAACGTGGCACGGACAGTTCATAGGTTTCAGGGCGTTCACGCGTTTTTCGTTAGCATGTTCTTCATCAATTTCGGTGATGAACATATTCTCGCGATACTTCTCCCAGTGGCCGGAAGCCTCCCATAGTTTGCGGTCGACAACTTCGGGGGTGTTAATCTCTAGGTAACCATCCGCGATCTGGCGGCGGCGCATATAGTCTTGCAGCACACGGTAAAGGGTCCAGCCGTTTGGATGCCAGAACACCATGCCGGGGGCTTCTTCTTGAATGTGGAACAGGTCCATGGATTTGCCCAGCTTGCGGTGGTCGCGCTTCTCGGCCTCCTCGATCATGAACAGGTGGGCCTTAAGGTCTTGCTTGTTGCGAAAAGCCACACCGTAGATGCGTTGCAGCATGGCGTTGTTGGAATCCCCGCGCCAATAAGCGCCGGCAACCGACATCAACTTGAAGCTGTCGCCCGGAACTTGGCCTGTATGGGCCAAATGCGGCCCACGGCAAAGGTCCTGCCAGTGGCCGTGCCAGTACATACGCAGGTCTTCATCACCCGGAATACCGTTGATAAGTTCGACTTTGTAAGGCTCGTTATTGGCTTCATAGAATGCAATCGCACGCTCGCGATCCCAAACCTCGGTGGTTACGGGCTCGCGCTTGTTGATGATCTCGCGCATCTTCTTTTCGATGGTGATAAGGTCTTCGGGGGTGAAGGCTTCCTCGCGGTCAAAGTCGTAGTACCAGCCATTTTTGATAACAGGACCGATAGTCACCTTCACGTCAGGCCAGATTTCCTGTACCGCACGCGCCATGATGTGCGCGGCATCGTGACGGATAAGTTCCAGCGCTTGTTCTTCGTCTTTCATGGTGTAAATCTGGAACTCGGCGTCTTCCTCGATATGAAGCGAGAGGTCGCTGAACACGCCGTCAATCGCACAGGCGAACGCCGCCTTGCCGAGGGATTTGGAAATGTCGCTGGCAACTTCGGCGCCTGTGATACCGACGGGGTATTCGCGTTTCGTACCGTCGGGCATAGTTAGGAAAATGTTATTGGACTGGGCGATTTCGTCTACTGGAATATCTGACACGGGTATTGATTCAACTTCTACCATTTTGGTTTTTGGGGTTGGCGCAGGTTCTGGTTCTACAGGTCGCGGTTTAGCAACTTCAGACGCTACAACTTTTGGCGGTGCATTCTGCTTTTCGGCTTTTTTAGCCTTCTTGGCCTTCTTGGCCTTCTTGGATTTTTTCGGCTTTTTGGGTTTCACAACTTCGACAGGAGCTTCGGCAACTAGCTTGCTTACGAGATCGTCGTCGCTTTGCGCGTCCTCGTCCTGGCTATCTGCGGAAGTTCTGCGACGGCTCGACTGGATGTTAACAAAATCCATCGCTTCGATATCGTGCAGTTTCTTATCATCGCTCATGGCAATTCTCCTCGTGGTTTGGTGCCTACAATGCACCCGGTTACTGGTTTTTGGAGGTTTACTCCAAGTTGCACAAGAGTCAACCGCTTTGCTGTTGAATTCCGCGTGTTCAAAGTACAGTCTGGCGAAAAAGGAGCCCTCTCATGTTATCATATCTCGAAACCGGCAACAGACGTATCGCCTATCACAAAACCGAAGGCCAAGGTGTTGGCATCGTATTCCTGGGCGGATTCAAATCCGATATGGAGGGCACGAAAGCCATTCACCTTCAGGAATGGGCCCAAGCCAGCGGTCGTCCGTTTTTGCGGTTTGACTACACCGGACACGGGCAGTCATCGGGTGAATTCGTGGACGGCAGCATCGGGGACTGGGCGCGCGACGCGATGGATGCAATCACCACCTTGACCGAGGGGCCACAGGTGCTGGTAGGTTCTTCCATGGGAGGGTGGATTTCACTGCTGGTTTGCCGCGCTATGCCCGCAAAGGTTCACGGGTTGGTCGGCATTGCTGCCGCACCGGATTTCACCGAAGATTCCATGTGGGCGAGCTTTGATGAGGCCCAACGCCGGATGATCCTTAAGAACGGGCGGCTGGAACTGCCCTCCGAGTATTCCGACGAACCCTACATCATCACGGCAAAACTGATCGAGGAAGGGCGCAATCAACTGGTTCTACGCACGCCGCTGCCTCTGCCCTTTCCGGTGCGGTTCTTGCAAGGAACAGCGGATGCCGATGTGGATCAATCCGTAGCACTACGCCTGCTTGATCACGTGTCAGGCGAAGATGTCCGCCTGACGTTGGTGAAGGGCGCGGATCACCGTTTCAGCACGCCGGAATGTCTGGAGATGATTACGGATGCTATTGGCCAAGTCAGCGCTTAAGGTTCCAACCTTCCACTGAGGGCACCGGACAGAATGTGACCGTTGCCGTCGGTAATCCGGATGGTAGC
>DFBD01000135.1:2840-3564 GCA_002367255.1 Rhodobacterales bacterium UBA3089
CCGTCGGACACAAGATTTGTGATTTCCCCTGTGATCTGGCTGCTGGGGGCCTCGAAATCGACATGCATTGACGCCATTCCGGTTACCGTGCCGTCAAGCGTACTTTGACCAAGGAAGTTGCCCGAATAATCTGCCACCCCTGTTGTTGGTAACGCCGCATCGCCCGTGGACGATCCTGTCGCGAATCCACCACCGGTAAACCTGCCACCCGGGTTATCATAGGCATAAAGCGAAATCGTATAGACGCCGGACAAGGTATAAATCAGGTTTTCATTGTTGCGCTGAATTTTGAAGCGATAGCCCGCATCGGTCCACCCCGAGACTACCCCCATGGAGGAAGGCATGATGAATTCTGCGCTACCATAGGAAACTTGCGTGTCGAAATTCTTGAAGAGCGCGACATAGACGTTGTCCGTTGCCGTCACATCGAATTTCTGCAACCGCGGCTTATTACTATTAGTCGCGTAACCTTGTAGTGTTGTATTCTCTGCCCATGTCATCCCTTTACCGTGCACTTGCAGCGACGTTCCAGGAGCCAAATCAGCTAGCGGGGTGGAAACATACGGGGTCGAATTTGTAGAAGAACAAGCCGACAGCGTGAATAGAGCGGCGAAAAAGGCAGATAGAATTCTCAACGAAATAACTCCAAATAACATAAAACTAAAGTCAATTAGTATAGACGTAGAGGTCACTTGGCAATTGATTTTCATACATTATTAACCTA
>DFBD01000135.1:3610-5865 GCA_002367255.1 Rhodobacterales bacterium UBA3089
CACACGCGCACCTTCTTCGCCGTTTTGGTTTTATTTAGCCTACCATCGGTATTAGTGGCTGCCGAACCCGATTGCGATTTTGCGTTGCGTGATATGGTACAGGCACGGGAGTTTCGTTTGGCGTATTATTGCGCCGAGCAACAACTCGCCAGCGACCCCGATAATATCGATGCAATGCTGGTGCTGGCCCGCGCCGCACAAGAGCTGGGCCAGATGGAACGTGCGGATGAATTAGCCAAAACTGCCCGCACATACGACTTGACGACAGGACAACGTTTCGCCGCCTACCTGATTTCGGGCATGGCGCAGGCCAGTCAGCAGAACCTGACATCAGCGAAAATACTGATTTACCGCGCGTCGGATTTTGCGCGTCTTGAACCGGAACATGAAATCATTCGCCGTGTACTGGCGCAGATTAACACCCAATCCCCGTGGAGGTTCAGCCTTGGTGGCAATATCTTGCCAAGCACCAACATCAACAGCGGCAGTATGCACGACACGTTCGAGCTTGGCGGGTTCGAATTCGTTTTGAACGACGACGCGAAAGCCCAGTCCGGTATCGGCTATACCGCTTCTGCATCCGCCACGCACCAGCGCCGCATTTCGAATCGCACTATATGGGAAAACAGTGTCAGCCTTAGCGGCACCGCCTACGACGGGCGCGGGCGCAACGATGCGCAGTACACGTTGCAATCAGGCCTGCGCTACGCTCCGAAAAGCGAGGCCTCTTCGTTGATCTATGGGTATACCGCTTTTGACAAACGCTATATCGGCGAAGAAATCGGCGGACCTGCGTTTGACGAATACACCCCTTATTATTCACAACTGACTTTCGGGTTGGAGTATCACCGACAACCGGATGCCGCCTCTGCATGGAGGGTTTTTGCGACCTATACGGATCGGGTTTCCGACGTTTCCCCCGTGCTGGACGCCCAGATTACCACGGTTGGGGGGGGCTATACGTTTGCGCTGAACGACAATGTGACCCTCGCCCTTAGCGGGTTTGTGCAAGACACGCAGTCAGACTCGGCTGATGCGGCAGCGGCGGCCAGCAACCTGACAGCAGCCATGACGTGGACATTAGACACATTACCGATCACCTTTTCCGGCAATCTGGGCGTGACCCACACGGATTACAGAATTCTGCTTGGGATTTACAACGAGCGGCGGGTCGATGATGACGTTACACTGGAACTTGCCCTAACCCACGACGACATACAGTTTTACGGCTTCAACCCGACTTTCGGGTTGCGAGCGGTGCGGAATTATTCGAATAATATCCGCTATGACACGCAAACCGTGGAGGCCTTTACACGCCTTGGCACCTCGTTCTAGGCGCGTAGGATTTAAGCGCGGATTTCCCGAGGCGCGGGATCGATTTGGCAGGCGCCTTCCAGCGCCCCTAAAGAATTATCCCAATCACGATCATCGCCAACCCGATTGACGACATCCCCATCGCCCCCATATTCCATGCAACCAACGTACGCAGGCGTTTAGAGGCATCTTTGGCCTCGCCTCCCTCGCGTTTGATCGCCACAGCCATTTTGATGCAATACCCAAGACCGATCAGGCCGACCAGCGTGAATGCGCCCCCAATATATATCAGAAAATCCATTAGACCCCTCCGTTTCAGTGATCTGCCTAAAACAGGGGGGGATTTTTCGCAAGGGATGTCTTGCCGACGCAACGGAGGTTGAGTAGTGTCCGCCAAAATCCTTTCAGCTAAACGAGGCCATCCATGGACGTAACCGACGAAGAACAGCAGCCATCATCCTACCGCGTAACAGCAGGCGAGCTTCGCGCCTTTGTGGAGCGATTCGAGCGTCTGGAAGCCGAGAAGAAAGACCTTGCCGATCAGCAAAAAGAAGTGATGGCCGAGGCGAAATCGCGCGGATACGACACCAAAGTCCTTCGTAAGATCGTGGCGCTTCGCAAGATGGACCCGCAGGAAGCCAGCGAAATCGAAGCGGTGCTGGAGCTTTATAAAGAAGCCCTTGGAATGTGATTGATTAAGCGTGGATCTATCGACGCTTTCATACGTTTACATTTTTATGGCCGCGTTGCTGGTGGGGTTTACCAAAACCTCGGTCGGGGGCGTTGGTATATTGGCGGTGCTGTTAATGGCGCTGGCGATACCGGGCAAAGCCTCGCCCGGGGTGTTGTTGCCCATGCTGATCGTCGCGGATATTTTCGCGGTGATATACTTTCGGCGGCACTGCAACTGGGGCATTTTATTAAAACTGTTTCCAATGACC
>DFBD01000257.1 GCA_002367255.1 Rhodobacterales bacterium UBA3089
GCGGACGAACTCGCCGATCTTGGCCAGACCCAAACCGTCAAAGACAGGATCGAGGCCATTCTGTCCCGCGTCGCCTGTCACGGTTCGGTCAGAACCGGCCGCCGTATGTCCGCACCCGAGATGAATGCCTTGCTGCGCGAAATGGAAGCAACCCCGCATTCGGGGCAATGTAACCATGGCCGCCCGACCTATGTTGAGCTAAAGATGAGCGATATAGAACGCCTGTTCGGGCGAACCTAAGGAGGCATTGATGTCTGAAACGACACTCCCCAACCACCCGCTACGCTACGAGCTTAGCAACGAGTTGCACGCCCGTCCGTTCCCCGAACTGAAAGCCCCCTGCCGCGCGGCCTTCCTTGCGATAAAAAAGCCGAACAAGGCAGTGGAGCGCGACCGCTCGCTGGATCGCAAACACCTGATCGACCTGCTTGATCGCCACGGGGCTGCGCACCCCGCGCCTGATGCGAATCATTATTCCGGCCCTCTTGGACGCGGGTTTCTGAAGTGGGAGATGCATACCGAGTTTGTCACCTACACCATCTTCGCCGATACTGTTGCCGAAACTCCGTTCGATGCCGCCGTATTCTCGATCTTTCCGAAGGACTGGCTGGCCGATGCACCCGGCGCAGTGTTAACCTCGGCACTCGTGCGGGTGGAAGAATATAAAGACGAAGCCGCGCTTCACCACATTCTGAAAACCAAAATCCCGCATTGGTTCGTGCCAGAAAGCCTCGCAGCGTCACGCGTAATTGACGATGAAGCCATAGTAGCCGGAGATTTTCGGATAGACGAAGCCGGACACGTCCGTTTCGCCGTTTTGACCAAACCCGACATCGGCCTGCGTCGCCTCGGGCGAATTGTGCAACGATTGCTAGAGATTGAGACGTATAAGACAGCGGCGATGTTAACCCTGCCCATCGCGCGGACGGTTTCGCGGCGTGTTGCGGAACTTGATCTGGACTTGACCGAGATCGTTCAGCAAATGGCCAAGGATAATGGCCGGGAAATCGAGACGCTCGACCGCCTGTTGATAATGGCAGCGGAGATCGAGCTGTTGTCATCCTCCACCGCGTTTCGTTTCGGCGCAGCTGGTGCATATGAAGCAATCGTTAACCGTCGCATATCCGTGCTGCGCGAAGAACGCCTGAAAGATCGGCAATTGTTCAGCGAATTCATGATACGGCGCTATGACCCCGCTATGCGAACCTGCCGATCAGCGCAAGAACGCTTGAAGGACTTATCGGCACGGGCGGAACGAGCGGCCAACCTGCTTCGGACGCGGGTGGATGTGGCTGCCTCGGAACAAAATCACGAGGTGCTGAAACAAATGGACCGCCGAGCCGCCCTGCAATTACGCCTGCAGGAAACAGTCGAGGGATTGTCCGTTGTCGCCATCAGTTATTACGCCGTTAGCCTTGCAGGATACTTGTTAACCCCGATTGCATATAAATATGGTTATGACAAATCGATAGTGCTTGCAGCGGTGACGCTGCCAATCGTGGCAACAGTTTATTTCGCGTCCCGTCTAATTCACAAACGGATCACAAAATAAGGCATAAACCAGTGAAAACCTAACATTGGAACGAAGGTTGATCTATCCGTACGGTAGTATATGATATTATACAGTATGGTGTTATAAATTGGGCACTTTTCGTGCTACCTTTCGATTCAGTGACTAGTTTTCCAAAATACATATCAGAGTAATTGATGCGATGTTAACACATTGATTCAATATAGCATATTGGACTTGGGATTAAATAATGAAGAAATCTAACCAAACGCATGACCTGACTGCACGGTTTAAAAAACTGATTCGTAACTTTAGTGATGACAGCGGTGCAACAACAGTGGAATTTGTCCTCTGGGTTCCAATGTTCATGTTTATCCTGATGATCACGGTGGACGTAAGTCTGCTGTTTTTACGGCAGTCCAACTTGTGGTACGTGGCGCGTGATACGGCTAGGCAAATTTCAATTCGAAGTCTGAAAACCCCGGCCGAAGCTGAATCTTATGCCGAGGCGCGTGGCACGTTCGGGGGCGACGTTCCAACAGCAACGGTGCTTATGACCACCACGGAAACGCAAGTAAATCTACGCGTCCCGATGGCTGAGGTCGGTATATTTGGTATTTTAAATATTGGTGGGAGGGCAATCAATCTTGGTAATTCAGGTGATTTGATAGCCACTGTAACCCAACGCCTTGAACCTATTTAATCGCATTTAAGGGACACCGAAATGCATAAACTTATTCGTAATACCAAACGCTTTATTCGCAACGAAGACGGTATCGCCACGGCTTGGGCTGTTGGTTGGCTGATCTTGTGCTTCGCGCTCGCCGGGCTTTCCATCGATGCCACGAATGCTTGGAAAACCAAGCAGATATTGCAAACTACTGCTGACATGGCGGCCCATGCTGGTGGTCTGGAACTCGGCAACGTTAGCAACGAAGGCATCGAAGCTGCTGTAACTGCTTCAGCTAACGAATATGCCATGCTGAATATGGGGGCTGAACGCTATGGCGATGTCCTCGTGGATAGTGATATTGAGGTTGGGTATTGGAATTCCGGCACGCAAGTGTTCACTGAAATGGCCCCTACGGATATTAATCCGCCGCGTGCCGTGCGCGTGGTTACACGCCAGGACGGCGTTAACAGTTCCAGAGTCGGAACATTTTTCTTGCGGTTCGTCGGGTTCGACGCGTTTACCGTATCGACTGAATCCATCGT
>DFBD01000122.1 GCA_002367255.1 Rhodobacterales bacterium UBA3089
CGCAAATCCTGTTGTTCAAACGGAATGGCAGCGTCCAGCAGCACCACAACAACCTCGGCAAAGCGCACAGCACGCAGGCCGTCGGAAACCGAGAGTTTCTCAAGTTTCGCCTGAACCTTGGCCTTTTTGCGCATCCCTGCGGTGTCGAAAATACGGAAAGGGCGGCCTTCCCAGTCGGTGTTCACGGAAATCGCATCACGGGTGATACCTGCCTCGGGTCCGGTCAGAAGCCGGTCCTCGCCGAGGATTTTGTTAATCAGGGTGGATTTACCCGCGTTCGGGCGGCCAACTACGGCGATTTGCAACGGGCGGCCTTCGGGGACAAGTTCGGCCATGCCGTCTTCGTCTACGTCATCAGAAACGTCCACATCAGTGATGGCTTCATAGGACACTTCGGAAAACTCTTCGTCGATCGGGCGCAGGATGTGGTAAAGCTCGTCCATGCCCTCGCCGTGTTCGGCGGACAGGCGCAAAGGTTCGCCGAGGCCGAGGTTATAGGCGTCGTAAAACCCCTCGTCCGCAGCTTTTCCTTCGGCTTTATTCACGGCCAAAATTACGCGATCGGCGTTTTTACGCAAGATGCCGGCCAGCACTTGGTCAGCGGTGGTTACACCGACGCGGCCATCAATCAGGAACAGACAGATGTCGGCCATATCAATCGCACGTTCGGTCAAGGCACGCATCCTGCCTTGCAGGCTTTCGTCTGTCGCCTCTTCCAATCCGGCTGTGTCAATCACGGTAAACTGCAAATCGCCCAGTTTGGCGTCACCTTCGCGAAGGTCGCGGGTCACCCCCGGCGTGTCATCGACTAGCGCCAGTTTTTGCCTAACCAGACGGTTAAACAGTGTGGATTTTCCAACATTCGGACGCCCGACGATTGCCAATGTAAACGACATAACTTCACCTATGAGAAACGCAAACAGCGAGGAATAACCTCGCTGCGTGCCTCTTAGCCCTATTTAATCCTATTGGAAAGCGTGCAATTCACCGTCAAGTGACAGGATGTACATAACACCGGCAACAATAACCGGCACGGCAGCCGCACCACCGGGAATACTAACCGAGGCAACCATCTGCCCGCCTTCGGGTTCAAACCCGCGCAACTGCCCGTCGCGCCCGGCAACCCACATCAGGCCACCAGCCAGAACAGGGCCGTAATGGCGGATAATATCTTCATGCTTTTCCGGCTTTTCGAACTGTGGTAATTGTTGTGACCAGATCACAGAACCGTTGCCGGCGTTCACCCGCATAAGCTGCGCATGGTCAGACACAAGGAATACCGAACCACCAACAGGCCACACAGCATCGGACGCACCAGCACCCAAAGTCCAGCTGCGCGCGCCGCTTGTCAGGTTCAACTTGACCGTTTCGCCCGCAAGGTTGGAAACGTAAACACTGTTGCCGTCGATCACCGGATCACCCGAAATATCACCGATAAACGCCAGCGAAGTCGCCGCGCGGGCGCCGTCTATTCCTTCTTTCCATCGCAGCTCGCCCGTGTTGGAGCGCACCGCAATTACTTCCCCCGAAGAGAATGGCACGACAACCTGACGGCCACTGACCGCAGGGCTTGCGCCGCCTTCAAGACCACCGGTCGAAGATGTAGCACCGCGCTGCACCCAATCCAGCGCACCGTTTTTGGCATCTACCGCATAGGCCACGTCGCCGCGCGTTACGACGTACACAGTGCGTCCGTCGGATGTCGGGGCGGAACGAAGGGCGGCCTCGAACATGCGGCGCCAGATAATATTGCCGGAAGTGGCGTTGATGGCCAAAAGCTCGCCAAATCCTGTGCCTGCGTAAATCACGCCGTTGGCGTAGCTTATGCCGCCGCCCGACCCGTCTGCGGGTTTTTCACTTGCAGGGGTGATGTCCAGAGACCACGCCACAACGCCATCGCTAGAGAGTGCGGTAATCGTGCTGCCGCCATCCAGCGCATAGACCAGACCGCCACCTGACACAGGGCCGGAAGTGATGCGCGTGTTGCGCCCAACGCCTGTGCCGACATCGGCAGACCAACGAAGCGTCGGCGCGTTGCTGAAGGCGGCATGGCCGAATTTATGTTGCGGGGATCCGTTCACATCGGTCCATTCCGCATTTGATACCGCGCGTGGCAACCGAATGCTGGCCGTGACATTTTCGACAACCGTTACATCGCCTGCACCAATGGCAAAGCGTTGCCCGGTCAGCGGTTTGCCAGATGTACCGCAAGCCGCTAATGCGCCCAGTGTCAGGGCCAAGGTGCCAAGGCGACCTATACGACCAATTGAAACGCCCAAATTACCCATACTCGTATGCCTCGTTCAACCAAATTACTGTACTGCCAACGGATACTAACCGCCGGATTGCGGCGAGACAATCTCGCCCCCCAAAGATATAGTCAGCTCTTGTGCGCGCGTACGCAAGTCCTGTGTTGCGCTGGCATCAAGCAGGATTTCGCCAAGGTCAGACAATGCCGCAGCTGTGTCGCCCTTGCGAAGGTTAACAATCGCGCGTTGTTCAATCGCCAAAAGACGGAACGGAGCGCCATCTGATGTCAGGCCCGCGAATGCGCTATCCAGGTCTGCGGCGCTCATATTTTCGCCATTAACCATTACGGATTTCAGTAAGGCTAGATCGCGGTAGAGCGGCAGGACATCCCCGTCGGACGCGATTTCATCCAGAATAGTTGCCGCCGCACCTGCTTGGCCTTCAAACGCCAGAACTGCGGCCTGATCCAGTCGCGCCAGAATGGCCGTCGTGCCCCCGTTCGCCGCAATATCGGCAAATGCGCCTGCGTCATCGGTGGCTTGAGCGGCCAACAAAGCCTCGCCCACGGCTTGTGCTTCGGTTTCTTTCCTGGCTTTCAGATATTCGTTAACGGCAGCACCGCCGACGATGAAAATTACTATGGCAATAAACACCCACAGATATTTCTTGAAAAATCCAAACAGCTTATCGCGGCGCACCTCGTCGGACACCTCTTCGATAAAGGAATCATTCTCGCTCAATTCACTTCTCCGTATTTGTTGCTAGGACCCTAGCGGTTTGCGGGGGGCGTTGCCAATGGCAAAACCTGTAAAAACGCGAAAGCTGCCGAAAATTCACCTATTGGATGGCAAATCCCCCCATTTCGTTGCGCAAGAAGCCCCTTCCGCGGCGGAGAATTCCCTGCGTCGGATTGCTGGCGCAGATTTCTATTCGACAACCCCTATCTTCTTCGTTAGAAGATGCCGACCTTCGCTTTGCGAAACCGTGACAACCTGAAAAGAGACGCCGCTTATGGAAAATATCGTCCTATCGATCCACCTTATTTTGACCCTCGCCTTGATTGGCGCAGTCCTTTTGCAACGCTCCGAGGGCGGCGGCCTTGGTATGGGCGGTGGTGACGGTTCTACGGCCGGTCGTTCGGCAGCGAATGCCATGACCAAGCTGACATGGATGTTGGCTGCTGGCTTCCTGACGACTAGCCTTGTGCTGACAGTGATTGCGGCGAAGAATGCCGGTGATGGTTCGGTTCTGGACCGCCTTGGCCTTGAAGGCCCTGCCCCGACGACCACACTGACCCCTGATCTTGGCGACGTGATCCTGACACCACCAAGCGTAACAGACGCACCAACCGCGCCCCCCGCTAGCGAGTAAGCTTCGGAAGCGGGCATTGTGCCGGGGGTATGACCGCACCCAACAGGCCTTTGGTCAATAACAAGGCCCGCACTTAACCGTGTGGGCTTTTTTCGTGGCATGTGGGGAATTGGGCTAGTGGAACAATGTCGGCAATGCGGACATAGCTGCAGTTCGCAACGACGAAGGTAATGTCGACTTTTGGTTTGTCAGGTAAAACCTTTTGTCTTGTCCCCACTTGGGGCCGTGCGATGCTGTATGCAGATATCGCAAGATCACAAAGGACAATCATCAGTAAGAGTGTAAAGCTGATCCGCACCGCCTAGCAAGACTGCTGATGGCGAAGAAAGTGAACCAATAAAAGCGCTGATCTTAGAAGTGGTATCTATCTCCTCAAAAATCTTCATGTCGGGTGATGTGAACAGAGAGCCGGATTGCCGGTCAACGATAAGGTAAAGCTGCCACGCTTCCACATATTCAATTTGGACTTGGTGAGGCCAGGGAACAGAAACTGGAAAGCTCTCCACGCGGTCGGCTGAAAAATCGTCGTTCAGAAGAAACACGCCTTTTTCCGACTGGATTATCGTTTGGTCCTCATATGTCTTGATCCAAGGCAGACGCCCTAGACGCTCATACGAAAGGCCATCTATCGCTTTGAACTCTTTACCATCGAATGTCACGAGGCCTTCGGACGATGGAATGAGTGCGGGTCGATCGCCATCGAGTAAATAGATTTCATCTGAGTAAAAAACGCTGTCGCCAGCAAAGGAACGTCGAGGTTCTAGGCCGGAAATAACGACTGCTTCGGTTTGGCTGTCGCGAATGATAAATGCTTTTGGTGGATTTGGCTCTACCGCAAAGTCGAATAGCCCAAACCACGTTCGCGTGATTGGCTGCATATGCGGCCCGCTCCAACCGATCCATGTCCGGCTGGGCAAATGGTACTTCCAGCGACCGCGCGGAGCAGTGCCTGCATAGGTCAATTTACCTGAATCAACATGGAAAAACCGAGGATCAAAAGTTGATCTATTCGGGAATATCCTTAAAATATTACCACTTAACTCAATAGTTGCATCATCAAGGCTATCGAACAATCTACGACCATTTGAGATGTCCAACTCAACATTTTCCCAATCTCCACCGTCTGGCTTAAACCAAAGCGTGTTGGTATGCGCGTTCAGACCGTTTAACCTTCCGACAATCGCCAACGTCCCTGAAATCTCAGGAATTGTTCTAATCGACTTTGTAGTTTCTCCGTTCCAAACTGGCAGGTCCGCCTCGTCGCGCAGACTTTCGTCAAGGATTTGAAAGCTTAGGTCCTCGGGCGACATTCGAACATAGACGCTACCGCTTCCTTGATCGAACAGCGCTTGTTGATACCCGCGCGTAACATCAACGGGTTCCCATTCTGTTGATCCTATGCGGAGGATGTAAATGGTGCGTGGCTTATATCCGAACCCATAAGCATCTCCTTCTGGGATCGTGTGGATTCCGTATCTATAGGCCTGTCCCCACGAGTGCGGAAACTCGTCTTCGATCTTACGTAACCGCCGACCATTAAATTCATAAAGTTCGTGTCGGTAAAAAGCGTGTACGACCATACCATCAAAACCAGGAACTGTCCTTGGATTTGTTGCGATCTTGCTGGGTTGCCGTATTTCGTATTTCAGTATAGGTTCACCACCCTCTACTGGAAGAAGGCACAGCTCTTCGGCCTGAGCTTTGACGCTCGTGACTAGCAGACAAGCGATGAAGATTTGTCGTAAATACATGAATTACCAGAAAAGCGCATTGAAATGTACTTGATGTTTAGAGTGCTGATCAATGTTTGTCAGGTACTTTATGTGGGGATGTTGGTCGAACATGATTTGCCAAACACATTTTAGCTGCCGTTGACAGCAAAATAAAATTGGCCACTTTGGACTCAAACCCGCCATACGCATAGCTCATCAAACTGGCCAATAGTTTAAGGCCGGACACTAAGCTCGATCCTTATCCACCTCATCACCCTTCCCTTTCCCGTCCTCTGTGGTATCAAACCTTCAAAAGGGGACGTTATGACATTTTTGCAAATCACATCGTTGTTAATCGTACTGGCTGGCGCTTTCGGGGCGATTAACTATTTCTTCTTACGCCTGCCCTCGGCAATCGGGATACTGGTTGTTGCTTTGCTGGCGTCGCTGTCGATGATGGGGATCGATTTGATTTGGCCCTCCGTCGGGCTTGCCGAGAATATCCGCGGCATTGTCGAGGAGATCGAGTTTTCCAACGCGTTGCTGGAAGGCATGCTGGGATTGTTACTGTTCGCAGGCGCGCTGCATGTTAAAATCGAGGACCTGCGAGAGCAAAAATGGACCGTCGCGTTGATGGCCACCTTGGGAATCGCGATTTCCACAACCATCGCCGGATTCGGATTCGCATGGCTGGTCGGGGCCCCGATATTGGTGGCACTGGTATTCGGGGCGCTTATCTCTCCCACTGATCCTGTCGCGGTTCTGGGCGTGTTGCGCGAGGCGAACCTTCGTAAATCGCTGGAAACCCAGATCGCGGGCGAGAGCCTGTTTAACGACGGGGTGGGGTATGTGGTTTTTCTTCTGCTTGTCGGTCTGGCGTGGCCGCACGGCGAAACCCATGCCGAGGGTCTAGCGGGGGCTGTGCGGTTGTTCGGGCAAGAAGCCCTCGGCGGGGCGGCCCTTGGCGCGTTTCTGGGGTGGATGACGTTCCGGGTTATGAAAAGGATCGACGACTATCCGTTGGAAGTGTTGATCACGCTGGGCTTGGCGTTTGGCGGGTACGAGCTGGCGGTTTACCTGCATGTGTCCGGCCCGATCATGGCGGTAGTGGCGGGATTGTTTATTGGAGACGTTGGTACGAAACACGGTATGTCGGAACAGACCCGCGAATACGTGAACGCTTTTTGGGAATTGATTGATGAAATCCTGAACGCGGTGTTGTTCCTTCTGATCGGGGTAGAAGTGTTCGCGGTTGCGTTTTCGGTCAACGCGCTGGTTGCAGGGGTCGGGGCCATTGCGCTTTCGCTGCTCGCGCGGTTGGGGGCGGTGTTGGTGCCGGTTCTGTTGCTGTCCCGCTGGGCAAAATTTGCCCGCGATGTGGTGCCGATCATGACGTGGGGCGGCTTGAAGGGTGGTATCTCGGTTGCATTGGCGCTTAGCCTGCCGGACAGTGAGTGGAAACCGATCATCCTGACCTCGACCTATATCGTTGTACTGTTCAGCATTATAGTGCAGGGGTTGACGATTGCGCCTTTGGCCAAGCGGCTTAACCGTGAGCAGGAGTTGTTGTGACGCGGCAGTGTAATGAGTATTTTGCAAAGTAGAAGTTGGGCGGTTTGGTCTTGTAAGGAATAGCTATGGAAAACAACACAATCATCGCGCGATGCGAGGCTGCCGGCCTGCGTATGACTGGCCAGCGACGTGTCGTGGCGCAGGTTTTGCAGGATTCAGACGACCATCCGGATGTTGAAGAACTATATGCGCGCGCCAGCAAGGTGGACGCAGGCATTTCGTTGGCGACGGTTTACCGTACTGTGAAGCTGTTCGAGGAAACCGGCATTCTGGATCGGTTGGAATTTGGCGATGGGCGATCAAGATACGAGGATGCGGAGCGCGAGCATCACGACCATCTGATCGATATCAACACTGGCGAGGTGATTGAATTTGTGGACCCCGAGATCGAGGCGTTGCAGGAAAAGATCGCCGCCAAGCTGGGGTATGAGTTGCGCGGACACAAGCTGGAACTTTATGGAGTTCCGAAGAAATAGCACAGGGAATTTTCCTGGCATGGCGCAATCGCTGATGCGTGGGGCAAGGTTTTTTGGCCAGCCCGAAAATTCCCGCGCCCTATCTGCTAAATAGCAGAAAGAACACGGGAAGAATGTAAACCCGGCGCATAAATATGCGCCGCGCCCTTATAGCTTAATAGCCACCCTTGCGGCGGCTTTCTGGTAGACCAGCAACTTTGCCGCCCTGCTTTGACGGGTCGCCCGGGAACAATTCATAGACGTCGCGTTGGCTTAGTTTTTCACCCCAGGCATCGCTCATTGCTTTGACGATTTTACGAGTGTTGGGCTGGTTGCCACCGTTGTCGATATATTCTTCACGCAAGAAGTTCATTAAATCCCAATGCTTGTCTGTTAGCTCGATACCTTCTTGAGCGGCCAAAAGTGTTGCGACACCTTTGTTCCAGTCTTCAACATTTTCCAAATGACCGTTATCATTGGTTTCGATCGTCTTACCTTCGTATTCAAATGACATTGTGTTCCCCTTTTTGGTTTCCGTCCAACAATACATTCAAACAACAGGATGTGTCAATTTGCAATCAGAAATCATCGGCACCAGTTCAAACCCGCCGTACATTTAAGTTGAAGCACTGTAGTACCCGCCCACCACGGTATGCTGCATATTATGGCAACCTAATCGACTCGGCCAGAATCATTAGGTGTGGAAATATGGCGAGGTAGTGTGGCCCGATAAGCCAAATTTTACAGATTTTCTGGTTAGAAACAATTATAACCATTAAAAAAGTGACACATACTCATAAGTTGCCCAACTTATGCCTGAATTGAACCGCATTGCTATCGGCAGTTGATCGCAGAGGTATTCTGTTGATCAAGCATTAAGCTCTGGTAAGGCCAAGCGGCCATTCTAGTATCGGTTCATGTGGAGCCAATTGATTAACCTAAACCCTTGGAAGGGGAAACATTATGAAACTGTTCACAAAATTCGCAAATGACGAGTCCGGCGCTGTAACTGTAGACTGGGTTGTTTTGACTGCTGCTATCGTTGGTATCGCGATTGCTGTTATCACATTGATTTCCGGCGGCATCGAAAATGCAGCTAATGGAATCAACGCCGAGCTACTGAATGTTAATTAGATACCTTCTTAAGTGACAAAAAGTACTGTGATACCTTTGTCCAGTCTTCAACGTTTCAGGTTAGAAAAAAGTTTTTGTACAAAGTGAGTTAAAAATTATTATAATTTAGTGTTTACTATCAGTGAGGTACGTATTAGTCGTAGGAAACTGGCTGTAATCATTAAAAAATAACAAAATTTTATCATTTTTACAAAAACTGCCTAATTTATGCCTAAATTGAATTGCATAATTACTGGCACTTGGTCACAGACATTCTGTGATCAAGCATAAGCTCTGGTGATCTGGGGTGGTAAGGCCAAGCGGCCATTCTAGTATCGGTTCATGTGGAGCCAATTGATTAACCTAAACCCTTGGAAGGGGACACATTATGAAACTGTTCACAAAATTCGCAAATGACGAGTCCGGCGCTGTAACTGTAGACTGGGTTGTTTTGACTGCTGCTATCGTTGGTATCGCGATTGCTGTTATTACATTGATTTCCGGCGGCATCGAAGATGCATCCAACGGCATCAACTCCGAACTACTGAACGCGGGTACATGTAACTCGTTCCCTTGCACATAATAAATTGTGCAGGTATTAACATTGCGTAACTTCTACGCAATATGGGTCGGGGCAATATTTGCTCCGACCTTTTTTATTAGCAAAAGATCCAATCGCCCCACCTTGTTACCTTAATGGAAAGCCGGGGAACCATTTTTGGCTGAACGGCAAATCAATGCACGGTGCGTCTAAAATTCGCCCCAATTGGAATGTACCCTCAAGAAGTGGCGTTTAGTTATCGACATCGCTCCGAACACCGGCCACCCGAGCTTCATATATTCTAGCGGCAAAGCCTGCTGTTATGGACAGACCAATTTAATTGGAACAAAATTTAAATCGACCCCCGCAAAGGAAAACATCATGAAACTGTTCACAAAATTCGCAAATGACGAGTCCGGCGCCGTAACTGTAGACTGGGTTGTTCTGACCGCCGCTATTGTTGGCATCGCGGTTGCCGTTATAGCACTGATCTCCGCTGGCGTTGAGACTGCGGCGACCGAAATCAATGACGAGGTTTTGAAGGTAGAATCCTGCAATAACTTCGCTAATTGTTAATCTAACGACACAACATATATAGTATACACCTCCAACCTTTGGTTGGGGTAGTGTGACTGGGATGACACGATCACCCCAGTTATTTACACCTGCAATTATTTGTATCTGCATTATTGGACAAACCATTTGAATATATTTGTCCAGTAGCTTAACCATACCAAAGAACCGCCCGCTTTAATATGTCTCAAATCATCTAGCGCAGGGCAGATTTTTTGTAAGGATACAAAATGCGTATTGTTT